>NZ_JAFEVQ010000025.1:0-52484 GCF_020882855.1 Curtobacterium sp. GD1
CACCCAGGCGCGCGCTCGGTGAGCAGAAAAGGTCGGGTCCGCACGCCGGACCCGACCATTTCTGCTCACCATGCGGCGCCCGCAGGCGCGCCCGCAGGCGCGCCCGCAGGCGCGCCCGCGCCCGCGCGGCGCTCAGTGGAACTGCGGGATCGTCATCCAGATGCCGAAGAGCACGGCAGCGATGCAGACCGCGAAGCACAGCCCGGCACCCGCCAGCGCGAGCGGGGGCGTGTGGCCGGACCTCGGGGTCTCCTGCGCGTACTGGGTGTGCTCGCCCCCGGCGTCGACCGGTTGGCCGGTGCCGAGCAGCCGCAGCCCGAGCGTGTAGAGGAGCACCACGCCGACCGCGGCCACGAAGCCGACCCCCGCGACGGTGCCGATGCTGGTGAAGTCGATGTCCATCGTCGTCCCCTTCAGTTCCGGGCCGCGACGGGCTCGCGCTCGGCCTCGTCCGCGGTGATGTCCTCGTGCGAGACCGGGCGTCGCTTGGCGAGGGCGTAGAACGTGAGGCCGGCGGCCAGGGCGAGCACCGCGACCAGGACGAGCCCGATGGTCGACGTCGACGCGACCCAGGTGGCGAGGGCACCGACGACCGCGGCCGCGGGCAGCGTGATCACCCACGCGACGACGATGCGACCGACGACCGACCAGTGCACGTCGGCGAGCTTCTTGCCGAGGCCGGAGCCGATCACCGAGCCGCTCGTGACGTGGGTGGTCGAGAGCGCGAAGCCGAGGTGCGAGGACACGAGGATCGTCGCCGCCGAGCTGGTCTCCGCCGCGAAGCCCTGCGGGGACTGCACGTCGGAGATCTTCTTGCCGACGGTCTGCATGATCCGCCAGCCGCCCATGTAGGTGCCGAGGCCGATCGCGAGGCCGCACGCCAGGATCACCCACAGCGCCGGTCCGGTGCCGGCGGCCTGGTAGTTCGCGGCGATGAGGGTGAGCGTGATGACGCCCATCGTCTTCTGCGCGTCGTTCGTCCCGTGGGCGAGCGACACGAGCGACGCCGAGATCGTCTGGCCGTGCCGGAAGCCCGTCGCCGCACCGTGGGTGGTCGCGTTCTTCGTCAGTGTGTAGGCGATGTACGTCGCAACGAGGGCGATGACGCCCGCGATGACGGGGGAGAGCAGGGCCGGCAGGACGACCTTCGAGACGACCGTCGCCCAGTCGACCGAGTTCAGGCCCGCGCCGATGATCGACGCGCCGATGAGCCCGCCGAACAGCGCGTGCGTCGAGGACGACGGGAGGCCGAAGTACCAGGTGGCGAGGTTCCAGAGGACGGCGCCGACGAGTCCCGCGAAGATCATGGTCGGCGAGATGTGGATGCCGTCCTGCCCCTCGCGGATGATGCCCTGCGAGACGGTCTTCGCGACCTCGGTGGACAGGAACGCGCCGACCACGTTGAGGACGGCGGAGATGAGCACGGCGGTGCGGGGCTTGAGGGCACCCGTGGCGACCGAGGTGGCCATGGCGTTCGCGGTGTCGTGGAAGCCGTTCGTGAAGTCGAACACGAGGGCCACCACGATCACCAGCACGACGGTGACGAGGACGTCCATGCGCGAGACGCTAGGCCTGCTCCGAACCTGCTGCGTGAACGCCGGGTGAACACCGGCGGCCACCTGGCTGCGTCCGACCCGTCTGCGAGGATGCTCACGTGCCCACCTTCTCCGCAGCGCGAGGCGACGCCTCGTTCACCGACGCGCACGGCGTCGAGATCGTCTACTCGACCTGGCGTGCGGCGCGTCCGAAGGGCATCGTGCAGATCGCGCACGGGGTCGGCGAGCACGGACTCCGGTACGAGCCGCTCGCGCAGGACCTCGTCCGCGCGGGCTGGACCGTGCACGCGAACGACCACCGCGGGCACGGTCGGACCGGCCTCGCGCAGTGGGACGGCGATCACGCCAAGCTCGGACGGCTCGGCCCCGGAGGCCTGCGCGCCGCGATCGCGGCCGTCGAGCAGATGAGCGCCGTCGCGCGCGACGACACCCCCGGCGTCCCGCTCGTGCTGCTCGGCCACTCGTGGGGCTCGCTCATGGCCCAGCGGATCGTGAACACGTCGTCCGGGTCCTACGACGGGGTTGTCCTCTCCGCGAGTGCGTACCGGTTGCCGGGGTGGATGAACAGCGGTGACCTGAACGCCCGGCACGCGGGCTCGGGGCCGACGAAGTTCGAGTGGCTCACCCGGGACCGGGCGGTCATCGAGGCCGTCGCGGCCGACCCGCTCGCGGTCGAGGCAGACGTCATCGGCCTCTTCGGGCTGCGGGACGCCCTCCGGCTGCTCGGGGTCCCGCGTCGGGGCATCGCGCACGACCTGCCGATGCTGCTGCAGGTCGGCTCCGAGGACTCGCTCGGCGGCCCGCGGTCGGTCGAGCGCCTCGCGCAGGCGTACCGGCGGCGCGGTGGGCTCTCCGACGTCACCGTGCGGGTGTACGAGGGGGCGCGGCACGAGGTCTACAACGAGACCAACCGCGACGAGGTCGTCGCGGACCTGGTCGCGTGGCTGGACCGGGCGGTCGCGCGCACGTCCTGAGACGGTACCGGCTGACGGCCAGGAGGCGCGGGGCGGCGCCGCCCCGCGCCTCCCGTCCGACGCGGCGTAGGCTCGTGGTGTGCACGGTGAGTACAAGGTCCCGGGAGGCAAGCTGGTCGTCGTCGACCTCGAGGTCGTCGACGGGGTGATCGACCAGTTCCGGCTCGCCGGGGACTTCTTCCTCGAACCGGACGACGCGCTGCCGCTCATCGACGCCGCCGTGGACGGGCTGCCGGCCACGACCGACGCCGCGGGCATCGCCGCCGCCGTCCGTGCTGCCCTGCCGGAGGACGCCGTCCTGCTCGGGTTCACGCCCGAGTCCGTCGGGGTCGCCGTCCGCCGTGCCCTCTCGCGAGCGTCGACCTGGCGTGAGTACGACTGGGAGATCATCCACGAGGGGCCGATCAGCCCGAACGAGCACCTCGCGCTCGACCAGGTCCTCACGGAAGAGGTCGGCGCCGGACGCCGCGGCCCGACCCTCCGCATCTGGGAGTGGGACCAGCCGGCCGTCGTCATCGGGTCGTTCCAGTCCCTCAAGAACGAGGTCGACCCCGAGGGTGCTGCGAAGTACGGCGTCGAGGTCGTCCGTCGGATCTCCGGCGGCGGCGCGATGTTCATGGACGCCGGCGCGATCATCTCGTACTCGCTGTACGTGCCGACCGACCTCGTGCAGGGCATGACCTTCGCCGACTCGTACGCGTACCTCGACGAGTGGGTGATCGAGGCGCTGAAGTCCCTCGGCATCGAGGCCTACTACCAGCCGCTCAACGACATCTCGTCGACCAAGGGCAAGATCGGCGGCGCAGCACAGAAGCGGCTCGGCACCGGATCGCTGCTGCACCACGCCACCATGAGCTACGACATGGACGGCGAGAAGATGGTGCAGGTGCTGCGCATCGGTCGCGAGAAGATGAGCGACAAGGGGACGACCTCGGCTGCGAAGCGCGTCGATCCGCTGCGCTCGCAGACCGGCCTCACCCGTGCGGAGATCATCGACCGGCTCATCGCGACCTTCACGAAGCTGTACGGGGCGCACGAGGGGCACGTGACCGCGGACGAGCGGCGGCGGGCGCAGGAGCTCGTGGCGTCGAAGTTCGCGACGCGGGAGTGGCTCGAGCGCGTCCCCTGAGGTTCGAGGCCGGACAGCGGACCTACGAACTGGGCTGATCGTCCTCGTCGTCGGCGTGGTCGGCGGGGGCGCGGAGGACGAGGTCGATGGCGCCCGACGGCTGGCCCGGGCGGAGGAAGGTCTGGTTCACGGGCGCGACGTACGAGCCACTGAAGGTGACCTCGTGCTCGGCGTCGTCCTCCTCGTCGATGTCGTCGGGCTCGTCGGTGTCGTCGGCGGAGCGGGTGCCGAGCAGCTTCCGGGTCAGGGCGCTCCGCTCGGTGAGCAGCGAGTCGAGCGCTGCACGCAGGTCGACGTCGGCGGGCTCGGCGCCGCGCAGGGCCGCACCGAGGACGCTCCGCCGCATGAGCTCCTTGGCGAAGGAGCCCGTCGTGCCCTCGGCACGCTCGGCCGCCTCGGCGAGGGCGGCCTCGGAGAAGGGCAGCGAGCCGGCGTACCGACGGAAGAGCCGGACGCGCTCGGGCAGGGCGGGGAGCGGGATCTCCACGGCGAGGTCGACCCGGCCGGGACGGTCCGCGAGGGCGCGTTCGAGCACGGACACCCGGTTCGTGGTCATCACGAAGGCGACGTCCGCGTCGCCGTCGAGCCCGTCGAGGGCGTCGAGCACCTCGAACAGCAGCGGCTGCGGGGAGCTGTGGCGTTCCATCGCGACGAGGTCGATGTCCTCCATCACGACGAGTGACGGCTGGAACGTCCGGGCGATCTCGGCCGCGGCACCGATCGCCGCGATGCTCGAGCCGGTGAGCAGGATCGCGGTGACCCCGGTCGTCCGGGTGAGGAGGTGCCGGATCGTGAGCGTCTTGCCCGTCCCGGGAGGGCCGTAGAGGAGCACACCGCGCTTGAGGTGCTGTCCGGCCGCGAGGAGCGCCGCACGCTGCTCGCCGATCCCCACGACGTGGTCGACCACCTCGTCGAGCACGCCCGCGCCGAGGACGACGTCGTCGGCGTCGACCTCGGGCCGGTGGAGGAACGTCGCCCCGGCATCGGACCCGTACTCGGACTGCACGAACGAGAGGACCTGCCCGCGCAGGACGCTCCGCTCGATCATCAGGGCACGGAGGCGGAGCAGGAACGCGGTGGCGGCGTCCTGGTCGGGCGACAGGATCTCGAGGCTGGCGCGGCCACGGCCGTACTCCGGCTTGGCCGACCGCTGGACGACCGCGACCGGAGCGCCGTCGAAGGTGAGGAATCGGAGGCCGAACGACACGACCCGACGGGTGGTGTCGGCACCGGTGGCCCGGGTGGCGTAGCTCACGGGGCCGGGCGCCCACCGCATGTGGGGGTTCGCGATGAACTCGCTGACCGAGCTGTGGAACCGGCTGTCGTCGCCCGCGATGCCGACGAGGGCGTCGGGGTCGATGCCGGCGAGCTCCTCGAGGGCGATGTCGGCGTCGACGAGGCGGTGGTCGGGGAACTCCTCGGTGACCACGGGGACCGACTGTGGGTCGACGCCGAGGTGGGCGCCGATCCGTTCACCGATCGGTGTGGTCACCGCCTGCTGTTCCGCGGCGGCGAGTTCGTTCGCCTTCTCGATGTAGCGGGCGAACGCCCGCATGAGGTCCCGGTCTGCGTCGTCGAGCACGTCGCCATCCTGGCACGCAGCGCTGGAACGCGCCCGGCCCCCGTGGTCGGCCGCCCGGGCGGTCGGGGACACTGTGGGGTTCCTGCCGCACGTGGTCGGCCGCCCGGAGAGGGGGGTTCCGGGCGGCCGCAGGACCAGTGTGGGTGTCGTCCTGAAGAACGAGCCATGTGGATCGTGAGAATCCTCCGCGCGGCGGATGTCCCCGTCCGATCGCCGACGTAGCGTCGTGTGCGTGAACTGGTTGATCCTCCTGGGGGCGGTGGCCGCCGCGGCCGTCGTGATGTGGATCGCCGATCGCGTGGGGTGGATCGACCTGTCGAACAAGGCCACGCGCAGCGGCGGATCCGGCGGTGTGGTCTCGATGATGGACGAGGTGTTCGCGCCGACCCGTCACGAGACGCAAGCGGAGTACGAACGGCAGTCGCGCCTCCCGAGAGAGGCCCCGACGCCGGCGGACGACGACCACGACCTGCTCAGCGGGAGCGTCCTCATCAAGGTGCCGGCGGTGCGCAGCGCCGGTCGGCACGCGGTGCGGGCCGGGACGCACGACCGGTCGTACTGACGACTCGTCCTGGCGGGAGCCGGCAACGCGCGGGCCGCGTCAGCGGGTCGTGAGCTCCTGGTAGTCCGGGTGCCGCTCGATCCAGGCCGCGACGTAGCTGCACTGCGGGACGACCCGACGCGAGGACCCCGAGCGGACGTCGTCCAGCGCGTGCTCGACGAGGATCGAGGCGTGACCACCGCCGCGGTGCGCGGGGTCCACCTCGGTGTGGACGAAGCGGATCTCGTCGCCGTCGACCTCGTACGCCGCGAAGCCGATCACCTCGCCGTCCTCGACGAGGGAGTACTGCTGCTTGTCGGTGTCGTTCCGGACCTCGGGTGTCGCCATGGAGCAGACGCTACGCCCCTCCCGAAGAAGGGCCTGTGTGCGCGCTGGACGCCGGGCTAGGGTCTGATCGTGCAGCACGAGACGACCCCGCCGTTCCGCTTCCGGACGCCTCCCGGGTGGCCGACACCCTCCGCCGAGTGGGTGGAACTGCACCAGGCCGCCGAGCCCGCACCGGGGTGGTCGCCCGCACCGGGGATCCCGCCCGCACCCGAGGACTGGCGCTTCTGGGCCCCGGTCCCGCGGTCGTTCCGGGGCTTCGTGCCGGCCGCAGCCCGCCGCCTCCGCGTCGCGCAGTGGATCGGCCTCGTGGTGGCGCTCCTCGCGCTCGCCGCGGTCATCGTCGTCGCGGCGCTCGGTGGTCTGGCCGTGGTCGGACTCCTGCCGCTCGTGGCCGGGATCGCGGTGCTGGTGGTGTGCTCCGCGCGGGCGGGCGAGCTCGCTGACCGGACCGCGGCCTCGATCCGGGACGATGCGGCGGTGTGGCGTCGGACGGAGGTCCCGGCGCGGGCGCGGGCGGCGTTCCCGGAGCCCGATGAGGACGCAGCCGTGGCCGCCTGGGAGGCGGCGGCGTGGGGGCTGCCCACCGTGCGGCCGTTCGCCGTGGCGGCGGACGCGGCACCGCGGCGTTCGCCGTTGCGCCACCGCACCCGTACGGTCGTCGCCGTGACCGCGGGTGCCGCCGCGCTCCTGCTCGTCGTCGGCGCGACGACGGCCGTCGACCCCGTCGTCCGTGCGCTGCAGAGCGACGGGCAGACGCTCGCGTACGGACTCCAGGACACCGCACCCGACGGCAGCGTTCCGGACGACAGCGGCCCGGACGACGACGCACCGGACCAGGACGCACCGGACGCGGGGGACCAGGCACCGTGGACCTCGGACGACGGCACGGTCACCGCGTCGTTCATCGGCGACGACGAGACGTGGCAGGCGACCTGCGGAGCGATCGACTTCGCGGACGGCTGCTGGTCGTGGCAGATCGACAGCGAGTGCGACGGGCCGGCCCAGGTCACGGTCGGGTTCTCCGCCACCGAGAGCGGTGACGACGTGCGCACCGACACCCGCACGGTCGTGCTGACCTCCGGGCGACCGCTCGTCCTCACCGAGCAGGGGTCCGAGGAGTGGGGCGGCATCCGCGACGTCACCTGCTCCACCGCACCGGAGCACGCCGTGGCGCTGACCCGGAGCCCGCTCGACTCCGACGCCGAGGACGCCGACGGCTCCTGGCCGGACGGCTGCGTCGACTACGGCTGCGCCGGGTGGGAGGTCACCCCCGAGGCGTCCTGCGACTCGGCGACCGTGCAGTTCTCCGTGGATGAGGAGGTCGCGACGCTGCCCGGTCCGCACGACCTCGTGGTGGCGACGGCACTGCGAGCGGGCGAACCGGTGGACGTCTGGGCCGGCGGCGCGTGGCTGCCGGACGACGACGCGACGATCTCCCAGGTGACCTGCGGCTGAGCCCGGCCCGCGGGCTCCGCGGGGACGGGACGCCGCGTGGACCAGAATGGTGCACGTGCACAGCGGCGACGATCGAGGCCCGGACCGGGTGGTCCTCGGCGACAACCTCGACGTCCTGCCGACCCTGGCGGACGGCTCGTTCACGCTCGTGTACCTCGACCCGCCGTTCAACACCGGCCGCTACCAGCGTCGGCACGCGAGCGCCGCGGTCCGCGAGCCGACGGTCGGCGACGAGGCCACAGCTGCCGATCGCCGACGTGAGCGGGTGACGGGCTTCCGGGGGAGCTCCTACGAGCGCGTCCGCGGCGACCTCATGCGCTTCGACGACCGGTTCGAGGACTACTGGTCGTTCCTCGAACCGCGGCTGCTCGAGGCGTGGCGGCTCCTCGCCGAGGACGGCACCCTCTACCTCCACCTCGACTACCGCGAGTCGCACTACGCCAAGGTCCTGCTCGACGCCCTGTTCGGCCGGGAGTCCTTCCTCAACGAGATCGTCTGGGCGTACGACTTCGGTGCGAAGTCCCGGTCACGGTGGCCGACGAAGCACGACACGATCCTCGTCTACGTCAAGGACCCGTCGCGGTACTGGTTCGACTCCGAGGCGGTCGATCGTGAGCCCTACATGGCACCGGGACTCGTCACGCCCGAGAAGCGCGCGCGCGGCAAGCTCCCGACGGACGTCTGGTGGCACACGATCGTGTCGCCGACCGGCAGGGAGAAGACCGGCTACCCGACGCAGAAGCCCGAGGGTGTGCTGCGCCGCATCGTGCAGGCGTCGTCGCGCGAGGGCGACTGGGTCCTCGACTTCTTCGCCGGAAGCGGGACGACGGGCGCGGTGGCCCGCGCGCTCGGCCGGCGGTTCGTGCTCGTGGACGACAACCCGGTGGCCGTCGACGTGATGCGCCGACGGCTGCCGGAGGCGTCGTTCGACGTGGTCAGCCCGTCGGACGCATCGACGGGCTGACCGCGTCGCTACTCGGCTGAGTGACGCCCGTGCCCGTGCTCGTCGGGCCTGGAGGCGCGGCTCGCCTCCGCAGCGTCGCCGCCGGTGGTGTCCGTGGTCGCGTCCGTTGCGGCGTGTGCGGCTCGGGTGCGGATCGCGCCCGTGGTGGTGGGTGGCTCGTCGACCGGCGCGGCGGCGGAGTGCGCGCCGTGCGTGGTCGCGTCGGGCAGCGGCGCGCGGGTGCCGTCGAGGGAGACGGTGGAGGCACCGCCGGCTGCTCCGCCCGACCGGGTCGTCGACTGCCCGACACCGACACCGACCGCGGAACCGGCCGAGCGCGGCTGCGAGACCACGTCCGGCGAGGTCGGCACGACCGCCATCGAGCCGGTGTCCGGCGAGACCAGTGATCCCGTCCGGGCGGCTGCGTGCTGGGCGTCCACGGTCAGGCGGTCCGCGTCGGCGGTCGCCCGCTCGTTGTCCGCGCGCTCGGTGTTCGCCTGCTCCTGCAGTGCCGAGACCTTGCGGAGCGGCGGCACGCGGAAGAACCAGGTGAGCACGAAGGCGAGCAGGATCACGGCGAGGCCGACGTAGTAGACGACCACGGCGGAGTCGCTGAACCCGACGAGGAACGGCCGGGTGAGGCGCTTGTCCGCGCCGTTGAGGAACGACGTGTCGCTCGTCGACGAGCTGGTCGAGGAACTCGCGCTCGAGTCGCCACTCTTGAGCTGCTTGACGAGCGTCGGAGCGACCTCGTCGACGACGTTCCGGCGCTGGTCGGCGTTCGAGTAGTCCACCTGCAGCGTGCCGTCCACGACCTCGGCGTTCGCCTTCGACGCGGCGGTCTCGAGTGCCTGCTGCTCGGCGGCGGGCTTCGCGGCGGCGACCTGCTGGGCGATGACGGTGTCCGCCGAAGCCTCGGGGACCGTGCCGGCCGCGACCTGCTGCTGGACGGCAGCGGTGACCTGCTTCGTGACGGCGGCGTCCGCGGCCTCCTTGGCCTGGGCGGCGCCCTTGTCGAGACCGTCCTGGACGTTCTGCTGCACCGGGTCGACGATCTTGTTCCAGATCTGGTCCATCACGCCCTTGTTGTCCGACGCGTTCGCGACCGACGGGGTGAGTGCGGCGTTCAGGGCGCTCTTCAGGTCGCCCTCGTTCTGCATCGCCGTCGTGATGTTCGTCGGCATGAGCGTGAACAGGACGGACAGCAGCACGGCGGTGCCCATGGTGCCGCCGATCTGGCGGAAGAACGTGGCGGCGCTCGTCGCGACGCCGATGTCCCGCGGGCTGACCGAGTTCTGCGCCGCCAGGGTCAGGGTCTGCATGAGCTGCCCGAGCCCGAGGCCGATGCCGAACATGCCGAGCATCAGGAACCAGAGCGGGCGATCGGCGGTGAGGAACGTCAGGACGGTGAACCCGATGGCCGTGAACGCCGTGCCGGTGATCGGGAAGACCTGGTAGTTGCCGGTCCGCGAGATGATCTGGCCCGAGGCGATCGACGAGATCATCAGACCGAGCACCATCGGGAGCATCGCGAACCCGGACTCGGTCGGCGTGACGCCCTTCACGATCTGCAGGTACAGCGGGATGGTGAGCATCGCGCCGAACATGCCGAAGCCGACGAGGACGGACAGGATCGCCGACATCGAGAACACCCGCGAGCCGAACAGCTTCAGCGGCAGGATCGCGTCGTCGCCCATCGCGCGTTCGACGATGATGAACGCGATGAGCCCGAGCGCACCGATGCCGTAGCAGGCGAAGGCGCCGGGGGAGTCCCAGCCCCACTCGCGGCCCTGCTCGGCGATGAGGAGCAGCGGCACGAGGGTCACGATGACGAGCGTCGCGCCCCACCAGTCGATCCGGGGCTTGCCGCGGTCGCCGAACTTCGGCAGGTGCAGGAACGTCAGCACCATGAAGAGCGCGATGATGCCGATCGGCACGTTGATCAGGAACACCCAGCGCCACCCGGCGATGAACAGCAGCTGGTCCGCCCCGGCGAAGACACCGCCGACCAGCGGGCCGATGACGCTCGAGATGCCGAAGACCGCCAGGAAGTAGCCCTGGTACTTGGCGCGCTCGCGCGGGGCGAGCATGTCGCCCATGATGGCGAGCGGCAGGGACATCAGGCCGCCGGCGCCGAGGCCCTGCAGTGCGCGGAAGCCGGCGAGCATGAGCATCGAGGTCGAGAACGACGCGGCGAACGATCCGACGATGAAGATGCCGATCGCGGTGAGGAACAGCGGACGCCGGCCGAAGATGTCGGACAGCTTGCCGTAGATCGGTGTCGTGATCGTCGACGCGATGAGGTAGCCGGTCGTCACCCAGGCCTGCTGGTCGAGGCCGTGCAGGTCGTCGCCGATCGTGCGGATCGCGGTACCGACGATCGTCTGGTCGAGGGCGCCGAGGAACATCCCCGCCATCAGGCCGTAGATGACCAGCAGGATCTGCCGGTGGTTCATCACGGCGTTGGACGAGGTGGTGGGTGCCGCGGGTGCGGTCGCGGTCTGGGTCATGTGCAGGGTCTCCCGGAAACTTTGCGCTGGCTGCAAAGTTACATCTGCCGCAAGGTGAAGGGTCGCGCCGGAGTGGGTTCCTGAGTGGATCGGCAGCACCGGCACCGGTTTCGGTGGTGCCTGTCGGAACGCCCTCGTGAGCGCCCCCGACGCCGTCACAGTACGCCCGAGCGTGGCGAGCGGTGCGTCAGGACGCGGCGGCGGCCTGTTCGAGCGCTTCTTGGAACCGCTCGTCCACCTCGATGCGCATCGCACCCGTCTCGCCGTCGAAGCCGGACACCGCGCTGACCCGGCCGTGGCGCGAGAAGTACAGCAGGGGGCTCAGCACCCCGCCGGGCAGGCCGTGCTCGCCGTCCGTGAGCACCTGCACGACCAGGCCGGCGAGCATCTGCACCGAGGTGATGCTCGACGCGTCACGGATCGGGACGGCGAGCAGGAGGTGCCGGTGCGGGATCGCGAACACCGTGCCGAACCCCGCGGCGCCGAAGAGCGCCGGGAGGTTGACCGCCTTCGACGCGACGAACAGGGACTCGCCCTCGACGATGAACACCCCGGGGGCGATCTCGGCGTGCTCGTCCACCGGTTCGTCGTCGGTGCCCAGCTGCCCGAAGGCGAAGAGCTCGTCGATGCCGAGCGCGAGCCGCGGCAGGGTCGGACCCGACAGCGTGCTCACCATCGTCGGGTAGTCGACGCACAGCCCGAGCACCAGCCCGGGAGCGAACGGTCGGGCGTAGTCGAGGTCTGTGGGGTCGGACGGGCCGGCGCCGAGGCCCGAACTGCCGTCCGCGCTGGGGTCCGGCAGGATCCGCAGTCGGATGCGCTGCCGCAGCTCGTCGGCGCCGAGCTCCTCGGGTGCCGGCTCGCTGTACGCCTGGATCATCCGGTCGAAGTGCTCGGCGACCATGTCGGCCTGCACGTCCGGGGTCTCGCCGTGCACCTGCGCCGCGAGGTTCTCGAGCAGGAAGACCCGGCCGTCGGTGCCGACCAGGCGAGCCTGCTCGCCGGCCGGCACCTCGACCGTGGTCTCCATCCCACGCTCGGCGAGGGCTCGTTGCGCGAGCACCACGAGCGTCGGGGCGGGCTCGTCGTGCCGACCGTCCTGCTTCCGGCCGAACCACCCCATCCGCGCGGGACCTCAGGCCCCGAGTGCGGCGTCGACGATCTCCTTGGCTTCGCGCTGCACCTGTTCGAGGTGCTCCTGCCCGACGAAGCTCTCGGCGTAGATCTTGTAGACGTCCTCGGTGCCGGACGGGCGGGCCGCGAACCACGCCTTGTCGGTGACGACCTTCACGCCGCCGACGGCCGCGTCGTTGCCCGGAGCCTTCGACAGCTTCGCCGTGATCGGGTCGCCCGCGAGGGTCTCGGCGGTGATGGCGTCACCGTCGAGCTTCGACAGGCGGGCCTTCTGCTCCTTGCTCGCGGCGGCGTCGACACGCTGGTAGACCGGGGCGCCGAAGCGTTCGGTCAGCTCGTCGTAGAGCTGTGACGGGGTCTTGCCGGTGACCGCGATGATCTCCGACGCCAGGAGCGCCAGGATGATGCCGTCCTTGTCGGTGGTCCACGCGGTGCCGTCCTTGCGGAGGAACGACGCGCCCGCCGACTCCTCGCCGCCGAAGGCCACGGAACCGTCGATCAGGCCCGGGACGAACCACTTGAAGCCGACCGGGACCTCCCACAGGCGACGACCGAGGGACTCGGCCACGCGGTCGATGATGCTCGACGACACGAGGGTCTTGCCGATCGCGGCGTCGTCGCGCCAGGCCGGACGGTGTGCGTAGAGGTACTCGATCGCCACGGCGAGGTAGTGGTTCGGGTTCATCAGGCCGCCGTCGGGCGTGACGATGCCGTGCCGGTCGGAGTCGGCGTCGTTGCCGGTGAGGACGTCGTAGTCGTCCTTGCGCGCGACGACCGAGGCCATCGCGCTCGGGCTCGACGGGTCCATCCGGATCTTGCCGTCCCAGTCGAGGGTCATGAACGACCAGGTGGGGTCGACGTCGGGGTTGACCACGGTGAGGTCGAGCCCGTAGTGGTCGCGGATGCGGTTCCAGTAGGGGAGCGACGCACCACCGAGCGGGTCGGCGCCGATCTTCACGCCGGCACGCTTGATCGCGTCGATGTCGATGATGTTCTCGAGGTCGGCGACGTAGGCGCCGAGGAAGTCGTAGCGGTCGGGCGAGGCGTGCTCGGTGCGCTGGACCTCGGCGTTGCCGCCGGCGATGATCGCGTTCGCGCGCTCGGCGATCCAGCTCGTCGCGTCACTGTCCGCCGGGCCACCGTGCGGCGGGTTGTACTTGAAGCCGCCGTCGCGGGGCGGGTTGTGGCTGGGTGTGATGACGATGCCGTCCGCCGTGTCCGCGTTGCCGGCACGGTTGTACGCGATGATCGCGTGGCTGAGCGCCGGGGTGGGGACGTAGCCGTTCTCGCTGTCGGCGAGGACGTGCACGCCGTTGGCGGCGAGGACCTCGAGCGCGGTGCGTTCGGCGGGGCCGGAGAGCGCGTGCGTGTCACGGCCGATGAAGAGCGGGCCGTCGGTGCCCTGCAACGTGCGGTACTCGACGATCGCCTGCGTGATCGCGGCGATGTGGGTGTCGTTGAACGCGGAGTCCAGCGAGGAGCCGCGGTGGCCCGAGGTGCCGAAGACGACCTTCTGCTCGGGGACGGAGACGTCCGGGACGCGGTCGTGGTACGCGGCGATGAGGGCGTCGAGGTCGACGAGGTCGTCTGCAGTGGCAGGGGTGCCGGCGCGGTCGTTCATGCGTCCATCCTGGCATCGCGCGGGTCGGCACGCCCAGGAACGTCGCGCCTGTGGACGACGAGCGCGCCTGTGGACGAGGAGCGAGCGGCCGTCCGCACCGGGGAGGAAGGGGGACACCCCGGGTGGACGACCGCTCGCGGTACGGGGACGGCGTCAGGCCGTGCGGAACGAGCCCGTCGCGGTCCGCAGCGAACCGGTGGCCGTGCGCGTCGAGGACGTCGCGGTGCCGGGCCGACGGGACTGCGTGTCGACGAAGCGGCCGAGCGCACGCCCGATCCCGGTTCCGGTGTAGGTGCCGATCGGTCGCCAGGCGGCGTCCACCGCGTAGGCGCCGAGCTCGTCACGGTTCTCGAGGCCGGTCACGTACGCGCCGCCCAGGGGGTTCTGACGGTTCTGCATGGATGCTCCTCGTCGTCGTGCCGAGGGTCGTCGGTCACCGGGCCGGCGACCGCGACGCCGTCGGCTTGATGACCACCACACTACCTCCTTCTTTTGCATGACACAAAAGAAGGAATGCTCAGGCGAGCAGCTCGCAGAAGGTCCGGCCCTCGGCGGTCCAGCTCTGCTTCGCCACGAGGCCGACCGTCTCGGCGTGGTCGAGCAGGGCGTCGACGCCCACCTCGGCCCACGGGAAGCCCGCGCTCTGGTGGCCGTCGGCGTCCACCACGCGGGCGGTGTACACCCGGTCGGCGGTGCGGTCGACGTGGGTCTCGACGACCACGCGGCCACCGACGCGCACGATCTCGCGGCACCGGGCGAGCAGGGCCGCCGGGTCGCCGCCGATGCCGATGTTCCCGTCGATCACGAGCGCCGTGTCCCAGTGCCCCTCGTCGGGGACCGGGTCGAAGACCGAGCCCTGGATCGCCGTCCCGCCGGAGCGTCGGGCGATCGCCACGGCGTCGGCGGAGACGTCCACGCCGAGCGACGGGATGCCGAGGGTGCGCGCGGCGACGAGCATCCGCCCCGGCCCGCAGCCGATGTCGATCACCGGCCCGTCCGCACCGTCGAGGAGCGACCGGTCGATGCGGTCCGCCGCGGCGCTCCAGCGGCCGACGTCGAGCGTGACCGCCCGGTCCGGTCGGGACATGTCCGTCAGCCGGATGCGACCGTCGGTGCGGAGCGCACGCGCGTACGGTTCGCCACCGCCGGCCCCGAAGGAGACGGGTGCTTCCATGGTCATCGGAGTGCCCCCGTGGTCTCGGCCTGCAGTGCGGCGGCGAACGCGGAGTCGGGCACGAGATCGGCGACGCGCTCGGCATCCGGCACGGTGTCGACGTCGAGCAGGACCCCGAGGGTGCCCGCGTCGAGCCCGGCGTCGGTCAGGCGGGCGAACTGGACCGCACCGGTGTCGTCCTGCGACATCGGCACGCCGCGGAGCAGGTCGCCGTCCGGGTCGCGCAGGTAGAGGGACCAGAAGCCGCCGTCCTCGGCCGGGCCGAACCACGCGTCGCGCTGCGGCTCGTCGAACACCGGCGCGACGTCGGCCGGGCCGAACTGCGGCGTGTCCATGCCGACGAGCAGCGTCGGGCCGTCGACGGCGTCGAACAGTGCACCGAGCCGCTCGTCGAGGCCGCCCGTGGTCTGGTGGATGACGTCGAAGCCCTCGGCGCCGGTCGGCAGCACCGTGCCGTCGTAGAACAGCACCCGTCGGGCGGCGGGCAGCGCACGGACGGTCGCCAGCGTGTCCGCGAGGCTCGCGGCGGCGACCCGTGCGGCACCCTCGGGGGTGAGCGCCGGCGTCAGGCGGGTCTTGACCCGGCCGGGCAGGCACTCCTTCGCGACCACCGCGACGGTGATGTCGGTCGTCATGAGTGGACCTCCTCGGAGTGGGTGGGACCGGCCACGTGGCGGACCGGAGCGGGTACGACGAGGGTGGGTCGCGCCTCCCGGCGGTACTCGCGCAGCAGACGCGACATGTCCTTGACGGCGTTGACGGTGCCGCGGAGCGTGCCGGTGACCTTGCTGTCGCCGATGCGCTGCGCGTACCCGATGTCGGACTCGTCGACGCGCCACCCGGCGGCGTGCGCCGCGAGGACCATCTCGAGCGGGTAGCCGCTGCGCCGGTCGCGCAGGTCGAGGGAGACCAGGTCCGCGCGACGCATCACGCGCATCGGGCCGAGGTCGCGCAGCCGGTACCCGGTCGCGCGACGCATGAGAACCGCGAGCACGCGGTTGGCGAACCGGGCGTGCGGTGCCCAGGCGCCGGGCGTGGTCGGCACGCGGCGTCCGAGGGCGAGGTCGGTGTGTCCCGTGGCCACGCGGGCGACGAGCGGGACGAGCTCGGCCGGGTCCATCGAGGCGTCGGCGTCGCAGAACGCGACGTACTCGGCCGTGGCGGCGGCGACCCCGGCGGCGCAGGCCGAGCCGAAGCCCTTCACCGGTTCGGTCACGACCAGGGCGCCGTGGGCCCGGGCGACGTCGGCGGAGCCGTCGGTCGAGCCGTTGTCGACGACGATCGCGCGGTAGCCGCGCGGGAGTCGGCCCAGGACCTCGGGGAGGGCATCGGCCTCGTCGAGACAGGGGAGGATGACGTCGACGTTCATGTCGCCCATTCGGTGCGGAGCGTCGGAACGACTGGTGTCGGCTCCCGCCGCGCGCGTCGGCGGGGCGGGGCGGTCGGTCTCGTGGGCCGGCTGTCGTTCCATGCCTACGACACAACACGTTACGAGCGGTCGGGGTACAGGATCGGCGTCCCCCGATGGACGTTCCGCGCACTCTTGGTGGCGGGCCACCCCTGATCGGGGGACACGCAGGTGGGGCGTCGGGCGGACGCGTCACGCGGTGGGGGTGCCGGCCTGGAGGCGCGGCGCCGGTTTCGGGGACCGGCGCCGCGCCTCCAGGCGGTCGCGCTCCTGCCCGCTGGCCCGCGTGCCTGCCCGCCTGCCCGCCTACCTGCCTGCCCGCCCGCCGGCCCAGTCGCCGAGCGGGCACGAAACGTCCCGTTCGCGGCCGCTGTGCGGCCGGTTCCGCCCGCTCGCCGAACGCGAGCGGCGAGTCGTGCCCGCTCGGCCGCTCAGCCCGGGCGACGCATTCCGCCCGCTCGCCTGCTGGCGGGGGCGTGGCCTACTGCACCGCGGCGCGCAGCGGCGCCGTCGCGAACTCCCGCATGCCGCGCTCGAAGTCGACCTCGGCACGCCACCCGAGCTCGGCGGCGATCCGGTCCGACGACGCCGTCACGTGCCGGACGTCCCCGAGGCGGTACTCGCCCGTGACGACCGGTCGCGGCCCCTCGGGACCGGCGATCGCGGCCGCCATCTCGCCGATGGTGTGCACGACGCCGGAACCGACGTTGTACGCACGGAAGGTCTCCGCTGGGAGCTCCGCCGTCGCGGCGATCGACGCGGCGTTCGCGCCGGCGACGTCGTCGACGTGCACGAAGTCGCGACGCTGGCGGCCGTCCTCGAAGACGCGGGGGGCCTCGCCGCGGGCGAGCGCCGAGCGGAACAGCGAGGCGACCCCGGCGTACGGCGTGTTCGCGGGCATGCCCGGCCCGTAGACGTTGTGGTAGCGCAGGGCGATCGCGCGGCCTCCGGTGGCGCGCGCCCACGACGACGCGAGGTGCTCCTGCGCGACCTTCGTCTGCGCGTACACGTTGCGGGGGTCGAGCGCGGCGGACTCGTCGATCAGGCCGGGCAGGAGCGGCGTGCCGTCCGGCCCGATCGGGTCGAACTCACCGGCGTCGAGGTCGGCGCGGCGACGTGCGGGTGGGCGCACGGGCTCGCCGGCGGCGGTCCTGTACGCCCCCTCGCCGTAGGCGACCATCGAGCTCGCGACCACGAGCCGGCCGATGCCGTGGCGGTCCATGCCGGCGAGGACGTGGGCCGTGCCCGCGTCGTTCGTCGAGACGTAGTCCGGGGCGTCCTGGAAGTCGACGCCGAGGCCGACCTTGGCGGCCTGGTGGCACACCACGTCCACGCCGTCGAGGGCCGCGTCGAGGGCGACCCGGTCGCGGACGTCGCCGTGCACGAACTCGATGCCCTGCTGCTGGTGAGCGGTGACGACCTCGGCGGGGTCGCCGTGCACGTCGTCGCGGAGGGAGTCGAGCACGCGCACCTCGTGGCCCTCGGCCCGGGCGCGGCGGACGATGGCGGAGCCGATGAAGCCGGCGCCGCCGGTGACGAGCAGGCGGGTCACGCGGTGGCTCCCGTGGTCGCTGCTGCGGGCCGTGCGCTCGTCATGGCGCTCGCGCTCGCCTCGGCCGGGACGAGCTCGCGCGGCGTGTAGTCGTCCGGGATCGCCGCCACGATCGAGCCGATCGCGCGGACGATCACCTCGTTCGCGCGGGCCAGACGCTCCATCACCATGCCGTGCGTGACCGGGGCCTCGCCGGTTCCGGCGGCTGCCTGCGCTTCCGCCTCGGCCTCGGACGGGGCCAGGCCGGCGTCGGCGTCGGTCACGAACGAGAGGTTCACCGTCCCGATGCCGAGCTCGGCCGCGAGGGGCACCTCCGGCGTCATCGTCATGTTGATCGTGTGGCCGCCGGCCTCGCGCATCCAGACGGACTCCGCACGCGTCGAGAACCGCGGCCCCTGGATCACCACGCACGTGCCCGTCGGGCGGAACGGCACGTCGAGGCGCTCGATCGCACCGATCGCGACGCGTCGGAGCACCGGGTCGAACGGGTCCGCGAAGGAGAGGTGCTGCACGGCGTCCTCGAAGAACGTGTCCGCGCGGCCCCACGTGCGGTCGATGAGCTGGTCGGTCACGACGAAGGTCCCCGGGGCGTAGTCGGGGTGCAGCCCGCCGACGGCGCTCGACGACACCACGGCGCGGACCCCGAGCGACCGCAGCGCCCACAGGTTCGCGCGGTGGTTGATGCGGTGCGGGGCGACGGAGTGCGCGCGGCCGTGCCGGGTGAGGAACGCGACGCGCTTGCCGGCCATCGTGCCGATGCTGATCGGGCTCGACGTGGCGCCGAACGGGGTGTCGACGTCGACCTCGTCCGCGGTGCCGGGTTCGAACAGCTCGTAGAGGCCCGAACCGCCGATCACCCCGATGCGCGTCTCGTCCACAGCCCCGGTCGTGGTCACGTCGTTCTCCACAGGTCCTCCGAATGGTCCTCGGCGCGTTCTGCGCGCTCGTTACGCTACTGGGACCGCCCCCGGCCGGACCGGGAGCGGGCACACTTCTCACCTGTTCGGAGGCGCACGTGCGAACGATCGGTCAGCACCGCGACGAGATCGCGGCCCTGGTCGCGCCGGTCCTGTCCGCCAGGCGCTCCGCCGTCCCGGAGGCACGGGACCTCGACGACCTCGCCACCGGTGCCGGCGGCGGACGGGGGCACCGCGTGCTCGCACGTGCCGTCGTCGCACCCGTGCCGCTCCCGCCGTTCGACAACAGCCAGATGGACGGCTTCGCCGTCCGCGCCGCCGACGCCGGTCGCGTGCTGCGGGTGGTCGCCCCGATCCCGGCGGGGACGATGCCCCCGTCGCTGGACCCCGGGACCGCTGCGCCGATCATGACGGGGGCGCGCATCCCGCTCGGCGCCGACGCGGTGTTCCCGGTCGAGGCCACCGACCTCGGGGCGTTCCCCGCGGCGCTGGCCTTGGCCGAGGTCACGGTGCCGGACGACCTCGCCCCCGGGACCTTCGTCCGGGCGACGGGCACCGACCTGTCGAGCGGGGGCGAGCTGGCTCCTGCCGGTGCTGCCGTGACACCCGCGGTGCTCGGGACGCTCGCCGCGGCCGGGGTCTCGACGGTCGACGTCGTCCGGCAGCTCCGGGTCCTCGTCGTGTCCACCGGCTCCGAACTCCAGGGCGCCGGTGACGCCACGATCGGCGACGCCAACGGGATCGCACTGCGGGCGGCGCTCGCCGAGGTCGGGGTGGTCTCGCGGTCGGTGCGGGTGCCGGACGACGAGACGACGTTCGTCGCAGCGCTCGACGATGCGGTGGGGGACTGGGCCGACCTCGTGCTCACCACGGGTGGCATCAGCGCCGGGGCGTACGAGGTCGTGCGGCAGGCCCTCGAACCGCGGGGTCTCGCCGTCACCCCCGTCGCGATGCAGCCCGGCGGCCCCCAGGCGTTCGGTACCGTCGAACTCGCCGGGCGTCCGGTCCCCGTGGTGTCCTTCCCCGGCAACCCCGTGTCGGCCCTCGTCTCGTTCGAGGTCTTCCTCCGCCCGCTCCTGGCGGCGGACGCCGGGATCCCCGACGACCGCGTCGCCGAGGTGCTGCCCGCTGCGGACACCGCGACC
Source organism: Curtobacterium sp. GD1 (assembly GCF_020882855.1). Lineage (NCBI taxonomy): Bacteria > Bacillati > Actinomycetota > Actinomycetes > Micrococcales > Microbacteriaceae > Curtobacterium > Curtobacterium sp. GD1. The sequence goes on from NZ_JAFEVQ010000025.1 coordinate 19,990, forward strand.
TCGCCCGAGGGCAAGCACCAGGTCCGGCGCGGCCGGGTCGAGGACGGCCGCGTGCACTTCGTCGGGGGTCCCAGCTCGCACCTGCTCGCGCACTACGCCACCGCCACGCACCTCGTCCACGTCCCGATCGGCACCGCCACGGTGGCGCCCGGTGACCCGCTGACCGTCTGGAGTCTCCGTTGACCGAACCAGCACCCGCCGCCAACGAACTCTCGCACGTCCGCGCCGACGGCACCGCCCACATGGTCGACGTCTCCGAGAAGGACGTCACCGCGCGGTCCGCCACCGCGACCGCGACCCTCGTCACCCGCCCCGACGTCGTCGCCCGCATCCTCGACGGCTCGCTGCCCAAGGGCGAGGTGATCGGCACCGCCCGCATCGCGGCGATCATGGCGGTGAAGAAGACCTCCGACCTCATCCCGCTCTGCCATCCGCTGCCGATCGCCGGGGTCGAGGTCGACATCACCGGCGTCGACGACCGCGTCGTCGTCGAGGTGTCCGTGCGGACGACCTCACGGACCGGCGTCGAGATGGAAGCGCTGACCGGCGCGAGCGTCGCGGCCCTGACCGTGTACGACATGGTGAAGGCCGTCGACCGCACGGCCACGATCACGGACGTCCGGGTGCTCGAGAAGCACGGCGGACGCTCGGGGGACTGGAGCAACCGATGACCTCGCAGCCGACCAGGGGCCGGGCGGCCGTCGTGGTGGTGTCGACCCAGGCGTCCGTCGACCCCGCGCTCGACCGGACCGGTCCCGTCATCGCGGGCTGGCTCCGCGAGCGCGCCTTCACCGTGGCCGAGCCGGTCATCGTGCCCGACGGCGGCCCGATCGCCGAGACGGTCTCCGCCGAACTCCTGTCGGACGCCCGGGTCGTGATCACCACGGGCGGGACCGGCGTCACCCCGACCGACCGCACGCCCGAGGCGATCGCACCGCTCATCGACCTCGAGCTCCCCGGCATCACGGAGGAGATCCGGCGCCGCGGACTCGCCGGAGCAGGACCGACCGCGCTGCTCAGTCGTGGCATCGCGGGGATCGCCGGCGGCGGCACCCTGGTCGTCACGCTCCCCGGGTCCCGCGGTGGTGTCGCCGACGGACTCGCGGTCCTCGACGGCCTGCTCGACCACGTGCTCGCCCAGGTCTCGGGCGAGGGTCACGCGCCGCGGAGCGCCTCGTGACGGACGCTGCGACGGATGGCGACCGGGTCGTGGTGGCCGACGTCGTGGACCGCTCGATCACCGTCGACGAGGTCTCGGCCGTCGTCGCCACCGACCAGGACGGCGCCGTCGTCACCTTCGCCGGGGTCGTCCGCGACCACGACGGCGGCAAGGGCGTGACCGCGCTCGAGTACGAACGGCACCCGAGCGCCGGCGACGTCATCGCCGAGGTGGCCCGGACCATCGCGGTCGCCCACCCCGAGGTCCGCATCGCCGTGCTGCACCGCGTGGGCGCGCTCGGCATCGGGGACGTGGCGCTCGCCGCAGCCGTGTCGTCCCCGCACCGGGCCGAGGCGTTCGCTGCCTGCGGTGCGCTCGTCGACCTCGTGAAGGAGCGGGTGCCGATCTGGAAGCACCAGCGGTTCACCGACGGCTCCGACGAGTGGGTCGCCGCCCTCTGACGGATCCTCAGTCGATCTGGTTGCATCGGGGGCGATGACCGACACCGCAGCACGGGCCGCGTCCCGGTGGGCGCTGGCCGAGGAACGCGCACGGCTCGTGCTCGACGCGCAGCCGCCGCGCCGCCTGCCCATCGCCACGCTGACCGTCGCGTTCGCAGCAGCGGTCCTCGCGCTGATCGCCGCTGCACTCGTGTTCGCACCGGACTCAGACGGACGCTGGGTGGCGGCGACCGTCGGGGGCGGCGTCGGCTTCGCGGTCGTCATCCTCGACTCGAGCCGGACGTTCCGATCGAGCCGACACCCCGAGCGACTCCCCGTGACCCGGTCGCTGTCGGGCCGTGAGCGGCATGCCGTCGACCGGGCGATCCGGGGACGTGTGGACGCTCCCGACGAACGGCTGGACGTGGTGCGCGCGACCGCGGTGCAGTCGAGCAGCGGCCGCGCCCTGCTGTCCACCGGCGGCGGGCTCGTCCTCCTGACCTCGGTCGCGGTCTCGAACATCCTCTTCTGGCCGCTCTACCTCGCCGCCGCGATCGCCGCCGCCGTCGCGGTCGGGTTCGGGTTCCGCGACGTCGTCGTCGCACGTCGGTACCTCGCCGGCGACCCTGTGGATCCCCGCAGCGGACCGTTGCCGGATCGCAACCGCGCCACGCGTTCGGGGCGTAGCGCCGGTTCCTAGCCGATCCATAGAATCCGAGACCATGAGCGTGCTGTTGTACGGGGCCGGCGTGGTCCTGCTGGTCTTCGCCCTGATCGACATCCTGACGAAGACCGACGACCAGATCCGTGGGCTCCCGAAGTTCGCCTGGGTGCTCCTCGTGGTCCTCGTCCCCGTCGTCGGCAGCATCGTCTGGTTCGCCGTCGGACACGACTGGGCGCCGGGCGAGCGGAACCACGGCCGGTACCTCGAGCCGGCTCGCCACGAAGACCGGTACGCCACGCTCGGCGATGCCCGCAACGCACACGGCGACAAGCGGGTGAGCGGCACGGAGCAGGAGCTCGCCGAGCTCGAGCGCGAGATCGAGTACTGGGAGGCCCAGGCGCGCCTCAAGCGGGCAAAGGAAGCCGCAGGCGAGGGCGAGCCGACCACCGGGACCTGACCCGCGCCTCCCGACGCGCGCCGCGTCCCTGACGGACGCACCGTGCGAGGTCCCGCCCGCCGTGCGACCCGCAGCCCGTCCCACGGAGCCAAGAACCTCGCACACTGCCCGCACCCGCGGGCCCGTACCGACCACCCGGCCACGCCGCCTACCCTTGACGAGTGGCTCATCTCCTCGGCGCCGAGAACCTGCATCTCGAGTTCCCCACCAAGGTCGTCTTCGACAACGTCACCCTCGGCATCGACGAGGGCGACCGCATCGGCGTCGTCGGCCGGAACGGCGACGGCAAGTCGACCCTCCTCGCCCTGCTGTCCCAGCGCCTCGAACCGGACGGCGGCCGCGTCACGCACCGCCGCGGCCTGACCGTCGGGTACCTCGACCAGCGCGACATCCTGCCCGCGGGCGAGACGGTCGGCACCGTCGTCGTGGGCGACCTCGCCGAGCACGAGTGGGCCGGCGACCCGAAGATCCGCGACATCATCGGCGGCCTCGTGTCGGACATCCCGTGGGACGTGTCGGTGGACGAGCTGAGCGGTGGCCAGCGCCGCCGTGTCGCCCTCGCGAGGCTGCTCGTCGGCGACTGGGACGTCCTCTTCCTCGACGAGCCCACGAACCACCTCGACGTCGAGGGCATCCAGTGGCTCGCCGAGCACATCAACCGCCGGTGGTCCGCGAACCAGGGCGGAATGGTGGTCGTGACGCACGACCGGTGGTTCCTCGACGCGGTGTCGACCGACACGTGGGAGGTCCACGACGGCGTCGTCGACCCGTTCGAGGGCGGCTACGCGGCGTACATCCTCCAGCGCGTCGAGCGTGACCGGCAGGCCGCCGCGAGCGAGCAGCGCCGGCAGAACCTGGCCCGCAAGGAGCTCGCATGGCTCCGCCGCGGCGCCCCGGCCCGCACGAGCAAGCCGAAGTTCCGCATCGACGCGGCGAACGCCCTCATCGACGACGTGCCGCCGATCCGCGACACGGTCGCCCTCGCGAAGACCGCCACCGCGCGCCTCGGCAAGGACGTCGTCGACCTGCTCGACGTGAGCGTCTCGTTCGACGGCACCGAGATCCTCGACCGCATCGAGTGGCGGATCGCGCCGGGGGAGCGCACCGGCATCCTCGGCCCGAACGGCGCCGGCAAGTCGACGCTCCTCAGCCTCGTGTCCGGACGCCTGCAGCCCACGAGCGGCCGCGTCAAGACCGGCAAGACCGTGCAGGTCGCCGTCCTCGACCAGCAGCTCGCCGACCTCGCGCAGTTCGCCGACGACCGCGTCCGCGAGGTCATCGCCCGCAAGAAGACGAGCTACGTCGCCGACGGCAAGGAGATGACGCCGTCCCAGCTGCTCGAGCGGCTCGGCTTCACCTCGGCGCAGCTCTCCACGCCGGTGAAGGACCTCAGCGGTGGCCAGAAGCGCCGCCTGCAGCTCATGCTCATCCTGCTCGACGAGCCGAACGTGCTCATCCTCGACGAGCCCACGAACGACCTCGACACCGACATGCTCACCGCCATGGAGGACCTGCTCGACACCTGGCCCGGCACCCTCCTCGTCGTGAGCCACGACCGGTACCTGCTCGAGCGCGTGACCGACCAGCAGTACGCCGTGCTCGGCGGGCACCTGCGGCACCTGCCGGGCGGCGTCGACGAGTACATGCGGCTCCGTGCGGCCGGCACCGGTGGCGGGACCGCGTCAGCGGCTGCCGCCGCGTCTGCCGGGAGGCCCGACACGGCTGGCGGGACCGGCTCGGCCGGTGCTGTGGCCGGGTCCACCGCCACGGCCGGTCCCGGCACGTCGGCCGCGGCCGCCTCGGGTTTGTCGGGTGCGGAGCGTCGGACGGCCGAGAAGGAGATGTCGGCGCTCGACCGCAAGATCGCGAAGGTCGGTGCCGACCGGAAGCAGCTGCTCGACCAGTTCGCGACGCACGACCAGTCGGACTACGCGGGTCTCGGGGAGCTGCAGTCTCGCCTGGCCGCTCTGGAATCCGAGGTCGAGCAACTCGAGGAGCGCTGGCTCGAGGTCGCGGAGCAGCTCGGGGTCTGAGCGGGTCTACTCCGCTGGCTTCGCGTCCTCGGGGGCCCCGCCGCCGGGATTCGCGACGACTTCCCACAGGTGCCCGTCGGGGTCCTGGAAGAACCCGGACCACATGCCCCACGGCCGCGTGTACGGCGGCGCGAGCATCGTCGCGCCGGCGGCCCGCGCGCGGTCGAGGAACGCCTCGGCGTCGGCCTGGCTGTCCACGAAGTGCCCGATCGTGCTGCTCGGCGCGGTCGCCAGGACGGTCCCGGAGTCCTTCGCCATGTCGTCGCGGCCGTACACGCTGACGATGAGTCCGTCGTCGAGCGTGAACATCGCCGTGGTGCCGCCCGCCTCGGTGTCGGTCGCGGGGTACTCGGTGCCGATCACCCCGCTGCCGTCGACCCCGAGCAGGGCGCGGTAGAACTCCGCCGAGCGTGCGACGTCGGCGACGGCCAGGGTGATCGCGTGCATGGGCCGGAGGCTACCCCCGCAGCGCCGGAGCGTGTCCGCCGCACCGCCACAACGCCGCTGCCAGGGCGTCGATCTCCTTCCGCGCGCCCGGGTCGCTCGTGCCCTCGGCGAAGACCGTGAACACGATGCGGTCCCCGCCGACCTCATCGGTCACCCCGGTCAGGCCGTACATGTCGTCGAGCGTCCCGGTCTTGCCCCGGACGTGCCCGCGGGCGTCCGCTGCGGCGCCGGTGAAGCGGCCGTCGTCGCCGAGCGTGCCCGTCCGTCCCGCGACCGCGAGCCCGGCGTCGACCGGACCGAGGCCGTCCTGCTTCGAAGCGACGGCGCGCATCAGCGTGGTGAGCGCCGAGGCGGGTACGCGATTGTCCGGGCTGAGGCCCGAGCCGTCGACGAGGCGCAGGCCTCCGGTCGGTACCCCGTACCGCACCAGGGCCTTCGTGCTCCCGGCCTGCACGGCGTCGAAGGAGCGGCCGGCACCCTCGGCGATGGCGACGTGGCGGGCGAGCACCTCGGCGAGGGTGTCGTCGGAGTCCGTCAGCAGCATCCCGACCAGTTCCGACACCGTCGCCGACCGCACGGTCCCGAGCACCTGCGCGCCGGACGGCGCCGGCACCGAGGTCGTGTCCACCCGGACGTCCGGCCCGAGGAGTGCCGCGAACGCCGTCGCCGCGCGCGCGACCGCCCCGGCGCTCCGCAGCGAGTACGACTCGGTCGGGTCGTCGCGGTCGCCGTCGACCATGAGCGACGTGATGTTCGAGACGCTGCCGCTGGTCCGGGCGCTCTCCGGCCAGCTCAGGTGCCACGCCGGCCCGTCGAACAGGCTGGTGTCGACCTGCACCGAGGTCACCGGCTGGCCCGCACGAGCCTCGAGCACCTGCCGCGCCAGGTCGTCGAGGTGCGGTGCGTGCGGGTAGACGCTGTCCTGACCGGACGGCAGCCGGCTCAGGGTCGGGTCACCGCCGCCGACCAGCACGACCGCGCCCGGATCGGTGCCCGCGACGACCCGGGTCGTGAACCGGTGGTCGGGCCCGAGCGCGGACACCGCCGCGGCTGCCGTCACGACCTTCATCGTGCTGCCGGTCTGCGTCGGCTCGTCACCCCGGTGCGTCAGGACCGTCTTCCCCGTCCGGGCCGATCGCGCGTCGAGGAACAGCGCACCGTGGTGCCAGCGGGCGGCGAGGTCGTCCGCGGTGCAGAGCTCGCCCGCCGCCTTCGCCTGGCGCTGCGCACCGATGGCCGAGGTCGTGGCCGTGATGCCCGCCGCCAGCAGCAGGAGCACCAGCACGAAGAGCAGGGTGGAGCGGCGGCGACGGATGAGGGCGCGGAGTCTGGGCACGTCGATCATCGTGGCCGGAGCCGGCTTCGTCGCACATCGACCCGACGACCGAAGCCCGGCCCGTGGACTCGGCCGAACGGATGAAGCCGCGCGGCGGTCGGATCAGTCGCCGAGCCCGAGGATGAGGCGTCGGAGCAACCCCGACAGCTGGTCCTGCTCGGTGTCGGACACCCCCGCGAGGATGGCCCGCTCGGCGGCGAGCAGGTCCGCGATCGCGGCGTCCACCGCTGCACGCCCGTCGGCGGTCAACGACACGAGGATCCCCCGGCCGTCCTTCGGGTCGGTCCGACGCGCGACGAGCCCGCGGGCAGCCAGCCGGTCCACCCGGTTCGTCATCGTGCCGCTCGACACCAGCGTCTGCTGGAGGAGCGTCTTCGGGCTCAGCTCGTACGGCTCACCCGCCCGCCGCAGTGCCGACAGGACGTCGAACTCCCACGGCTCGACGTCGCTCGCGTCGAACGCCGCCCGTCGTGCACGGTCGAGGTGTCGGGCGAGCCGGTCGACGCGGGACAGGACCTCGAGCGGGCCGAAGTCCAGGTCGGCGCGCTCGCGACCCCACGCCGCGACGATGCGGTCGACCTCGTCCTCCTGCGGCATCCCACCATCTTGGCGGAAGCAGGGGCTGCACGGCCAGCCGCCGCGGTCGTGGGAGGATGGACGGGCGCCTCCGTGCGCGTTCCGCCTTGGTGTAATGGCAGCACGACGGCCTTTGGTGCCGTTAGGTCCGGGTTCGAATCCTGGAGGCGGAGCCGGACACCCAGCGGGCAGGATCGCTCAGCGCGCCCCCGGCGCCCCCGCCACCCGCTCGAGGATCCCGTCCAGCGCCGATCGATCCCAGAACGACCCCGCCCGGACCACCCCGTCGATGCGCCCCAGCGCCGTGTGACTCGTCATCGGATCGGCGGCGAGCAGCACCGCATCCGCCCGTGACCCGGGGGCCAGGCGTCCGGTTTCGGTCTCGAGCCCGAGGAACCGCGCCGCGTCGGACGTCGCCGTCCGGAGGATCTGCAGGGGTCCCAGACCGGCGTCGGCGAGGTACCCGAACTCGTCGTGGAGCGCGAAGCCCGGGATCACCCCGGCGGCACCGTCGGCATCCGTCCCGGCGAGCATCGGGACGCCCGCACCGGCCAGGAGCCCGACGAGGCGCAGTTGGGCCGCCCAGTGCGACTCGAGGGCGTCCCGGGTCTCCGTCGGGAGGCCGGCGAACTTCCGGCCGGACCGGTCCCACGAGCGGAGCTCCCCGGGTGCGATGTAGCGGCGACGGTCGTCGTGTCGGTGCTCCGGCGCGTTCGGGAACTGCTGCGTGTGCAGGCGGACAAGGGTTGGGCACTGCCAGGTCTCGTGCTCGACGAAGAGCGCTGCCAACTCCTGGGCGGCCTCCTCGTCGAACGTGTCGTCGGCGAGGGTGAGCGCGCGGGCGGACGAGTCCGAGGTCCTCGTGGCCGGGTTCACCACGATGCCGCGGATCACGCGACCGATGACGCGGTCCATGCCCGGCAGCCTGACCGTGGGGATCTTCAGCGTGCGAGCCGCTCCGACCGCGGATCGCACCTCGGCCTCGCTGGAGGACGTCGCGGCGAACACGGTCGCGCCGGGCCCGAGGTGCTCGATCGCTCGCATGCCTCCCCGGGACGCTTCGCGCGGGTCCACGTCGTTCGGGAGGTGTCCTGCGAGCGGGACACCGAGCCGACCTGCCTCAGCGAGTGCTGCGAGGAACGCATCGCGCCCGACGAGGGCCGCCTTGACGAAGTCGGCACCCTGGGCGTGCTGGTCACGGACGGTCGCGACGGCGGTCTCCGCGGTCGACGCGTTCACCGGGGTGAGGAGGTCCCCCGGCGTGGCGAGGAGTGCCGGTGCGCCGAGCGGTGCGGGCAGTGCACCCGCGGCCCGGGCTGCCAGCAGGGCGGGCGATCCCGACATCTGGCGGAACCCGACCACCCCGTTCGCGAGCATCAGTGCGTAGGCGCCGTCGACGTCGTCCGGGGAGTTGAGCGGGTGGGCGTGCATGTCCGCGAAGCCCGGCACCAGGAACCGGCCGCGTCCGTCGACGACCTGCTGGCCCGCGGCCGTCCCGGTCTGCGACGTGGCGGACACCGACGCGATGGTCGCGCCGGTGAACCGCACGTCCTGCCCGGCCGTGGCGGTCCCGTCGAGCGGGTCGACGACGGTGACGTCGCGGATGACGACGTCGTGGTCGGCGGTGGGTGCGGTGACGTAGCGGCTCATGCGCGGTCTCCGTCCCGGACGCCGCGATCGTGGCCGTCGAGCCAGTCCTGCTCGGCGGCTTCCACCGCCTCGACGGACCCGGGCCGGTCCGTGCCGGGCAGGTCGTCGGCGATTCGGTGACCGGTCGCCCCGAGGACCGTCGCGAGCCATCGGTACGACGGCCGACGGTCGTCGACCGCGACGGAGGACAGGTCCGGCACGGTGCCGGGAACGGTCGGTGTCACCGTGTCGGATTCGTAGACGCACGTCATCGCGGCCAGCCGCCAGCCGGTGCCGGTCCGGCGTGCGCGGTACAGCAGCCGGACGCGGGAGGCCAGGTCGACCTCGGCGCCGCCCAGTCCGGCGCGGACCTCGATGACCGCCGGTGCGGCGACGATCGCGCGGTCACCGAGGAGGTCGACGACCGGCGGGCTCATCCGGTGTGTGGCGGCCGTCCCACCGGCGGCCATCGCGATCGACCCCGCGACGAAGTCCCGCGCGCTGCCGTCGAACCAGCTGATGCGCACGCGGCCGTCCGGCTCCCACGCGTCACGCATGCGGTCCCACAGCCCGCGGTCCCGCCCCTGGCGTTCGCGCAGCACGAGCTGACTGATGTCGGTGACGTCGTCCACGATCTGCTCCTTCGTCCGGGGGCCGAGCGTAGGACGGCGCGAGAGCGGTCCGGCGTGGGTTTCCACTCAGCGGAACACGGCGTCGGCGGTAGGGTGCAGCGGTGGGCGACACTCGCACGGGGACGGTCGGTCGGGCCTTCGCGATCCTGGGGTGCTTCGACGACCGCCATCCGACGCTGACGCTGAGCGAACTCGCGCGTCGCTGTGGCCTGCCCGTCAACTCGACGCTGCGGATCGCGCGGAGCCTGGTCGCCGAGGGCGCCCTCGAACGCCGGGCCGACGGCCGGTTCACGATCGGGCTGCGCCTGTACGAACTGTCGTCCCTCGCCCCGCGGGGCGTGGGGCTCCGCCAGGCCTCCCTGCCGTACCTCCAGGACCTGCACGACCTGACGGGACAGCACGCCATGCTCAGCGTCCGTGAGGGGGACGAGGCGGTCCTCGTCGAGCGCGTCTCGCCCAAGCGCGGGACCCGGAGCGTCGACTACCGGGTCGGTGGCCGGATGCCCCTCGCGGCGACCGGCGGCGGACTCGTCCTGCTCGCGTTCGCGCCCGACGAGGTCCAGGAGCGTGCGATCACGACGTTCGACGTGCGGACCTCGGTCGACGAGGTGACGTCGGCGGTCGAGCTCCGCCGGTACCTGTCGGCCGTCCGTCGGACGGGTGCCGCCGTCGGTTCGCAGCGGTCCCCGCGTGCGCTCGTCGCGGCGGGTGCGCCGATCCGGGACGCCTCGGGCGTCGTCGCGGCCCTCTCGATCGTGATGCCGGCCGGGCACGCCGAGCCGAGCACCGTCGTGCCCGCGTTGCACGCGTGCGCACGGGCGATCACGCGCGACGCGACGCGCTGACCCGCTCGCGCCGTGCCGTGGTCCGGCACCGCGTCGGACGGGAGGCGCGGTGCCGGCCCGCACCGCGCCTCCCGTCAGATGCCGGGCCCTTCGCCGGCGGCCCCACCGCTGCCATACTGGCGGCATGACGATGGCGCAGCCCGTCATCGGGCGCGAGCGGGAGGGCTCCGCCCTGCGGGACGCCCTCCGCGACGTCCACGACGGCGGCTCCGCGTTCGTCATCGACGGTGAGGCCGGGATCGGCAAGTCGACGCTGGTCGCCGACCTGGTCCGCCACGCGACCGGCCTCGGCGTCCGACGGCTCTCGACCGCGGGGACCCTCGCCGAGTCGGCCGAGCCCTACGCCGCGCTCCACCTGCTCCTGTACCCGTTGCGCATCGGGATCGCCGACCTGCCCGCACCGCAGCGTCGTGCGCTCGAGGTCGCGTTCGGTCTCGCGACGGGGATCCAGCCCTCGCCGCTGCTCGCCGGGCTGGCGGCGCTGACGCTGGTCTCCGACGCCGCCTCGGAGGGCCCGATCCTGGTCGTCGCCGAGGACCTGCACTGGATGGACGCCGCGTCCGAGTGGGCGATCCGGATGATGGCCCGGCGGGTCGACCAGGACCCGATCGTCATGGTGATCACGACCCGGAACACCGAGAGCGCGGACGACCCCGCGGTCCGGCGCCTCCACCTGACGCCGCTCGACGAGTCGGACGCCGGCCGCCTGCTCGACGCCGTCCCCGGGGCGCCGATGGGCCAGGCGCGACGTGACCTGGTGCTCCGCGCCGAGGGGAACCCGCTCGCGCTGCACGAACTCAGCCGCACGACACCGGGGGACCGGACCCGCGACCGTCCCGTGGTGGGCCGGGTGGAGCAGGAGTTCGCCGCGCGGTACGCGGAGCTGGACCATCCCGTCCGGCTGGCCATCCTCGCCGTCGCCCTGTCCGGTGGTACCGGCGCCGAGGAAGCCGCGCGGGTGGCCGCCCGGACGCTCGGGAGGTTCCCGCCGCCGACGTGGACGGAGCAGGCCTCGGCGTCGTCGCTGCTCGAGTGGGTGGCGCCCCGCGCGATCCGGTTCCGGCACCCGCTCGTGCAGTCGGCGGTCCTCACCGCCGCGTCGCCGACGGAGCGCACCGCGGTCCTGCGTTCCCTGGTCCTCGAGCACGACCACGACCCCGCGCGCACGGTCTGGTGGCGGGCCGAGCTGGCGACCGGACACGACGACGACCTCGCGGACGAGATCGCCGCGATCGGCGACGAGCGATCGGCGATGTCCGACCCGTTCGTCGCGAGCCGGGCGTACGAGCGCTCGGCCGAGCTGACCTCGGACGTCGCCCGACGCGTCGGCCGGCGGATCCTCGCGGCGGAGCACGCCGGGCTGTCCGGACGGCTCGCGGACGCCTCGCTCCTGGTGCAGCGAGCGTGCGACGAGGCGCCCGACCGGCTCCTCGCAGCACGCGCCGCCTTCGTCGCCGAGACCCTGCCCACCGGTCGGACCGGGCTCGCGGTGGGCGACCTCGGGCCGGCCCTGCACGCCGTCTCCGAGATGCAGCAGGGCGGCGGGGTCGACCACGCCACCGCGGCGCTGCTGCACCTCGCCGCGATCGCCTGGGACCACACCGCCGAACCGGACCCGGGCGACCCGATGCTCGTCGTGGTCGAGGCGCTCGCCCTGCCGGACGACGACCCCCGGTCGATCCTGCTCGCGGCCCGGACCGAGCCGGTGGTGCGTGGCGACCGTGTGCTGGAACGCGCGCTCGCCGCCGCACCCACCGCCGAGGACGAGGGCTCCGCCTGGTACCTCGGGTACGCGCTCAACCTCGTCGGGGAGATCGAGACGGCACGTGTCCTCCTCGACCGTGCCGTCCGGAGCATGCGGGCGCGTGGTGACCTGCGCACCTTCCCGCAGGCGCTCATGGGGACCTCGATGACCACGTTCCTCGGTGGGGACCTCGCGCGGGCGCGGGTCCTCGCCGAGGAGGCCTCCTCGCTCGGACGGGACCTCGGTGACGACGGCTTCACCGCCGCGACCCGGTGCGCGCTCGCGTGGTTCGACGCGCTCGACGGCAAGCATCCGGACCCCGAACGGATCGCGGGCGGAACGGCTGCCGGGGCGCAGGTGCTCCGGTCGAGTGCGATGCGCGCGACCCTGCTCGGCGCTGCGGGGGCGGCGTCCCTGGTGTCCGGTCGCGCGGCCGAGGCGCTCGAGTCCGTCCGGGCCCTGGCCGATCCGGACCACGACGCGTTCAACCCGATGTTCGCCGTCATCACCTCGCACGACTTCGTCGACGCCGCGCTGGAGTCGGGCAACCGGGCCGACGCCGAGCAGCGGGCGGCGGACCTCGAGCGGCTCCACGCCCGCTGGCACGCGCCGATCGTCCGCGCCGCGCTCGACCACGCGCGGCTCGCACTCGTCCCCGACGCCGACCTCGAACCGGCGTGGGCGTCCGTGCAGCACCAACGGTGGCCGGTGCCGTACGTGCAGGCCCGTGCACTGCTCCGCCTCGGCGGCCGCCTGCGCCGGGCGGGTCGGCGGGACACCGCCCGTGCCGCCCTGCACGCCGCCCTCGAGCTGTTCGAGTCGATGCCCGCGCCGGCGTGGGCGGACCGGACGCGTGACGCCATCCGGGCGACCGGGCAGCGGGTGGTGGCCGCGGGGCACGGCGGCGTCGAACTGCTCACGCCCCAGGAGCTCCGGGTCTGCACGCTCGCGGCACGGGGACTGAGCAACCGGGCGATCGGCGAGCACCTGTTCGTCTCCCCACGGACGGTGGGGGCGCACCTGTACGCCGCGTTCCAGAAGCTCGGGATCTCGGCCCGGCAGGAACTCGCCGCGGCCCTGGCGGCCGGCTCGTCCGGCGACTAGGTCATCCGGCAACGCATCTCGGTCACCGTGACCGATGTGCACCTCCACCGCGCGCCCCTAGCGTCGTCAGCGCCACCAGGCACCGCCCTCGACGAAGCAGGTCCGCGCCTCCCGCTGCGGACCCGGAAGGACCGCACCATGCCCGGATCACCCACCATCGTCCTCGTCCACGGAGCATTCGCCGACGCCTCCAGCTGGGCCCCGGTGACGAGGCTCCTCCTCGACCAGGGTCACCACGTCCTCGTCCCGCCCGTCTTCAACCGCAGCCTCTCCGGCGACGCGGCCTACATCCGGTCCTTCGTCGAGCAGATCGACGGACCGGTCCTGCTCGCCGGGCACTCGTACGGCGGCGCGATCCTGACCGTGGCCGGTGTCGCCGAGAACGTCGTCGGCCTCGTCTTCGTCGCCGCGTACGCGCTCGAGGAGGGCGAGAGCCTCGGGGCCCTGCAGGGCGGCTTCCCGGACAGCGACCTCGCCGCGAACCTCGTGTACGCGCCCTACCCCGTGGACGGCGGCGAGCCCGGCACGGACGTCTCCGTCGCCGTCGACGCCTTCCCCGCCGTCTTCGCGGACGGGCTCGCACTGGCCGAGGCGCAGGTGCTCGCGGTGTCGCAGCGTCCGCTCTCCGCCGTCGCGTTCGGCGAGCCGGCATCGGCGGCTGCGTGGAAGACCAAGCCGTCCTGGGGCATCGTCTCCAGCGCCGACCACACCATCAACCCCGACGTCGAGCGCTTCGGGTACCAGCGCGCCGGCGTCCGCGAGGTCGTCGAGATCGACGCCCCCCACCTCGTGATGCAGACCCACCCCGCCGAGGTCGCCGCGGTCATCACCACCGCCCTCGCCGCGGTCAGCTGACCCCGGCCCCTCGACCGACCGACCGAGAACCACCGAACAACCACAGGGAGACCACCATGGGATACGTGACCACCGACGACGGTGCAGAGATCTACTTCAAGGACTGGGGGAGCCACGACGCGCAGCCGATCGTGTTCCACCACGGCTGGCCGCTGTCCTCGGACGACTGGGACGCGCAGATGCTGTACTTCCTGGCCGAGGGCTACCGCGTCATCGCCAGCGACCGCCGCGGCCACGGACGCTCGTCGCAGATCGGCACCGGCCACGACATGGACCACTACGCGAGCGACGTCTCCGCCGTGGTCGAACACCTCGACCTGCACGACGCGATCCACATCGGCCACTCGACCGGTGGCGGCCAGGTCGCCCGGTACGTCGCCCAGTACGGCCAGCCGCAGGGCCGGGTCGCCAAGGCCGTCCTCGTCGCGGCGGTGCCGCCGCTCATGGTCACGACCGAGGCGAACCCCGACGGCACCGACATCTCGGTCTTCGACGGGTTCCGCGAGGCGCTCGCCGCCAACCGTGCCGAGTTCTTCCAGGCCGTCGCCTCCGGCCCGTTCTACGGCTTCAACCGTGACGGTGCGACGCCGTCGGAGCCGGTCATCGCGAACTGGTGGCGTCAGGGCATGACGGGCAGCGCCCTCGCGCACCTCGAGGGCATCAAGGCGTTCTCGGAGACCGACCAGACGGAGGACCTCAGGGCCATCACCGTCCCGGTCCTCGTCCTGCAGGGTGACGACGACCAGGTCGTGCCGTACCGGGACGCGTCGCTGAAGCAGGCGGAGCTCCTCGCCGACGCCACGCTCAAGATCTACGAGGGGTACCCGCACGGCATGCTGACGACCGACGCAGACGTCGTCAACCCGGACATCCTCGCGTTCCTCCGGAGCTGAGAGCACCGACGCTGCGGACGCAGCGTCCCGGACTGGAGGCGCGGTGCGGGTGAGCTGATCGGCTCACCCGCACCGCGCCTCCAGTCCGTCACCGGTCCGTCACCGGTCCGTCGCGGGCGCCGCGTCGTCGACGACCGCGAGTCCGTTGAGGGTGCGGGGGTACCCGATGAACGGCACCAGGACGGTGAGCACGTCGAGCAGGTCCCGGCGGTGGTTGCCGACGGCGAGGTTGCCGGCGACGTGCCCGCGGACCTGCGCGTCGGCGCCACCGAGCGCGACGAGCATCGCGAAGGTGACGAGCTCGCGGGTCCGGAGGTCCAGCCCGCCGCGGGCCACCGTGTCGCCGAAGCAGTTGCCGGAGAGGAACCGCTGGAAGTGCACCGTGTCGGGCGACGCGGCGTCGTACATCCGGTCGACCCGGTCGGCGCCGACGATCCGTCCCTGCACCTCGCGCCCGCGGGCCAGTCGCGTCTCGGGGGCGGTCGTGCGCTGATCAGGCAGGGGGAGCGCGACGCCGCGGGCGACGAGCGCGTCGTCGGTGATCGTGAGGAAGTCGACGGTGCGGGCGAAGCCGACGTAGGCGACTGCCTGGTACACGACCTCCTTCGCCTCGACGGGGGCGACCTCGTTCGCGAGCGCGGCTTCGAGGAGGACCGCGAACTCGGTGTGCGCACCGACGGCGATCGTCGCGCCGAGCTGGACGAGGAGTCGGTCGTGCCGGGTGATCGCGACGTCGCGCAGGGTCTCGTCGAGGGCGAAGTCGGCGAAGGACGCCGCGAACCCCGGGTCGGTCTCGGCGAGGGTCGAGGTGTGGTCCGGGAAGAGCTGGGCGTGCTCGCGCTGGGCTGCTGGGTTCGCTGGCATGCCCTCGACGCTAGGACCGGGGTCGCCTCCGTGGGAGGGGACGCTGGGACACCCTCCGGCAGGGCACCCCTCCGCGAGCGCGAGCGGTTCGGATGGGCTCAGGACGACGGTCCGGCGACGACCCGACGGTCCCGCACGGCCCAGGGCAGCAGGAGCCCGGCGAGCACCCCGCCCCCGAGGTCGGCGGCCAGGTCCCCGATCGTGTCCTCGTACCCGACGTAGATCGTGGGGTCGAGGAAGGTGTGCCCGAGGAACTCGAACATCTCCCAGACGGATCCGATCGCCAGCGACAGCACACCCGCGACGACGACCGCCTGGACCCGACCGACCCGGTCGCCCGTGCGCAGCACCCCGGTGTCGCTCGCGATCACCCAGAGCACCGCGGTCAACGCGGCGAGCAGTACGAAGTGCACGACCTTGTCCCACAGGAACACCGACGTGTACCAGCCGAGGACGCTGCTCCACCCGGCGACGAGCGCCAGTGCGCACACGGCGGTGTCGACAGCCGGTCGGAGTCCGAGCACGCGGGGGACGACGACCCCGAGCAGTGCGAGCAGGAGCACGGCGAACGCGATCCAGCCCCACCCGATCGTGGCGACCGGCAGGCTCACCAGCGTCACCGCACGGACGGCGTCGGCGACGACCTCGGCGCCGCGGGGTCGGCGGAGGAACGTCGCACCGAGCCGGTCGATCACGCGGTGGTCCGCGG
The DNA here is from genome assembly GCF_020882855.1 of Curtobacterium sp. GD1. Classification (NCBI taxonomy): domain Bacteria; kingdom Bacillati; phylum Actinomycetota; class Actinomycetes; order Micrococcales; family Microbacteriaceae; genus Curtobacterium; species Curtobacterium sp. GD1. The sequence continues at coordinate 36,377 of NZ_JAFEVQ010000025.1, forward strand.
TGGTCGTGGTCACGCTGCCTCCCACCGGAGCACGGCCTGCACGGCGGCGTGGTCGGACGGCCACACCCCGCTCGGTCGGCGCGTCGACACGGCCGCCGCCGACACGGAGGCACGCACCCCGTCGGCACCGCGGGCCAGGATCCAGTCGATCCGGCGTCCGCCCTGGCGGGGAGCGCGGTACCCGAGGTGCGTGCCCCACTGCTCGGACTCGTGCGAGGCCGCCGCCGTCCAGGTGTCCGCGAACCCCGCGTCGGTGAGGACCCGGTGCGGAGCACTGTCGGCGGGGGCGTTCGCGTCGCCGAGCACGACGACCGGGAGCCCGGCGTCGTCCGCCCACCGGACGAGGAGCTGCGCCGACCGCCGGCGTGCCCGGGGCGACGCGACGTCGAGGTGCACGGACACGGCGAGGAAGCGCGTGCCGGTGACGCGGTCCTCGAGCCGGAGGCCGACGGCGATCCGGGGGAACAGGGTGCCCCACGACCGGCTCCCGATCCGCTCCGGCCGGCGGGACAGCGCCCGGACGTGCTCGCCGGTGATCCGCAGACGGTCGGTGTCGACGAGCATCCCGACGCGCTCCCCGTCGCCACGGCGCCCGCGACCTCGGAGCACCGCGGTCCACCGGGGCTGCAACCGATCCGTGAGCCAGCGCTCCTGGTCGGGCAGGACCTCCTGCAGGGCGGCGAGGTGCGGGGACTCGGACCCGAGCAGCTCGAGCACGGCACCGCGGCGGTGCGTCCAGGCGTCGGGGTGGTCGGTCCGACGGTGCGGGACGCGGCGGCGGACGTTGAGGGACAGGACGTGCAGGTCCGGGGCGGACCGCGGCCCGACGAGCGGGGAGTCGCTCACGACGCCGGCACCTCCTCGAGCGGCTCCACGACGTCCGGCCCGAGGGCGCGCTCGACCACGGCACCGGGCACGGCACGGGGCGTCGCCCAGCAGCGCCGCACGGCCCGGACGACCGGCAGGATCCGGAACCCGCCGAGCGCCAGTGTCCGGAGCGCCTTCCGCGTGCGCACGACGAGGCCGGGCAGATCGCGGACGGGCTCGCCCGACACGGACATCACGAGGGAACGGTCGAGGACCACCGGCCACGCGGGATCGAGCTGCACGGACAGGTCGACGTCGTCGTGGACGTCGGCGTCGTACCGGTGCACGCGGGACCGGACGGCCTCCCAGGCGCGGCGTCGGATGACCAGGTTCGAACCGAACAACGGCGGCCGCCACAGTGCCGCCGTCATCAGGGCGAAGTAGGCGCGCATGTACGCCACGTGCCAGAACGCCCGCTCCAGACGACCGAGCCCGCGGAACTCGCCCGGCCCGGTCACCGCCACGACGCGGTCGTCGTCGAAGTGCCGGAGCGCTCGCTCGAGCCAGTCCGGACCCGGGCAGGAGTCCGAGTCCAGCCGGGCGATCAGGGTGCCCGTCGCCGCGTCGTAGCCCCGGGACGCCGCCGCGGCGATCGCGCGGACGGGTTCGTGCAGCACGCGGGCACCGGCCTGGGAAGCGACGGCCGCGCTGTCGTCCGAGCTGCCGTTGTCGACGACGACCACCTCGTCGGGCAGCCGCGTCTGGCGAGCCAACGCCGCGAGGCACCGGCGGAGCTGGTCCGCGTCGTCGAGGACCGGCACGACGACGGTGACGGTGTCGGGGCGGCGCATGCGACCACCCAACCAGGCCGTGCTCCGACCGCGCCCAGCGCTGCGGGCCGGCGCCGCGCCTCCTGGCCGCTCCTACTCCACGTCGACGTCCCGCTTCCCGCGCCGGACGATGAGCGGATCGGGCCGGCCGATCACGTCCACCGCCTTGTCCGGGTAGTCGAACTGCGTCAGGAAGTACCGCATCGCGTTCAGGCGGGCGCGCTTCTTGTCGTTCGACCGGACGATGGTCCACGGTGCGTACCGCTTGCTCGTCCGGGCGAACATGGCGGTCTTCGCCTCGGTGTACTCGTCCCACCGGTCGAGCGAGAGCAGGTCGATGTCGGACAGCTTCCACCGCCGCACGGGGTCGAGCTGCCGGATCGCGAACCGGGTGCGCTGCTCGCGGCGGGTGACCGAGAACCAGAACTTCGTGAGGTGGATGCCGGAGTCGACGAGCATCCGCTCGAACTGCGGCACCTGCGTCATGAAGGACTCGTACTCGTCGTCGGAGCAGAACCCCATCACCCGCTCGACACCGGCGCGGTTGTACCAGGAACGGTCGAACAGGACCATCTCGCCCGCCGACGGCAGGTACTGCACGTAGCGCTGGAAGTACCACTCGCCGCGCTCGCGTTCGCTCGGCTTGCTCAGCGCGACGACGCGGGAGGTCCGGGGGTTGAGGTGCTCCGTGAACCGCTTGATGGTGCCGCCCTTGCCCGCGGCGTCGCGACCCTCGAAGAGGACGACTGCCTTCTGCCCGGTGTCCTCGAGCCAGTACTGGCACTTCAGCAGCTCGATCTGCAGGTGGTACTTCTGGTACTCGTACTCCTCGCGGCCGAGGCGTTCGTCGTAGGGGTAGTCGTCGCGCCAGGTCAGGACCGGGTTGCCGTACGGGTCGATGAGGTCCGGGTCGGCGGTGTGCCCGTCGGCGACGCTGTAGCCCTCGGTCCGGAGCTGCTCGATGTACTCCCGGATGGGCTGCGAGTACTGGGCCTTGTCCACGGGTCCTCCTCGTCGGTGTGCTGCACCCCCATCCTGGCGTGCGCTTCCCGGCCGCGTCCGCAGGGACACCGGACAAACTTCCGTCAGGGCTGTACGTTCACAGTGAGGTCGCTGGACGCGATCGCGGCAGAAGGAGCAAGCATGTCAGGTACAACCCGGTCGGGACGTCCGACCACCGTCACGGTCTCGTTCGTGATCTGGCTGGTGGTCGTCCTCGCGAACATCATCCAGGGCATCATCGGTCTCGTCTCCGGCGGCGGCGCCTCGGCTGCGCAGGGCGTCGGCACGGCTCCGCTCATCGGCGGTGCGATCTTCGCCTTCATCCTCGCGATCATCGAGCTGATCATCGTCTTCAAGATGCGCGACGGCCGCAACTGGGCGCGCATCGTCCTGCTCGTGCTCGCCATCCTGCAGGTCATCGGCGTCGGCGTGGGTGCCGCCTCCGGTGGCAACGCCTTCGGCTGGATCGGTGGCATCGCAGTCATCGTCGCGACCATCCTCATGTTCGTCGGTGGCGCGAACGGCTACTTCCGCCGTCGCTGACGACCGGAGTGCGGGTCGCGACGCGACCCGGTGACGGACGGGAGGCGCGGTGCCGGCTGGCACCGCGCCTCCCGTCCGTCTGCGGTCCGGTCCGTTCGCGGTGGTGTCCGTCCGCTGCGGCGTCCGTTCGCGGTCGCGTCCGCGAGAGGATGGCCGGGTGCGTACCGCGACCGACCTCCTCGACGCCCTCGTCCGTCACGTCGACGCCACCGGCTTCGCCGCCCACGGCCTCCACGTCCTCGTCGGGGACGACGCCGCCGAGCACCACTGGACGCCCGACGTCCGCCGCGAGGTCCACTCCGTCGCCAAGGGGATCGCGGTCCTCGCCACCGGGATCGCCGCCGACGACGGACTCGTCGACGTGGACGTCCCGGTGTCGACCCTCCTGCCCGCCGTCCGCTTCGGGGCGGGCACGGACGCGGTCACGCTCCGGCACCTGCTCACCATGACGAGCGGTGTCGACATGCCGTGGTCCGAGACGGAGCTCACCGACTGGCCGGACCTCGCGGCCGAGTTCCTCGGACGCCCCTCGCGCGGCCGGGTGTTCCAGTACGCGAACGCGAGCACGTACACGGCGATGCGGGTCCTCGAGACCCGGGTCGGCGACGTCGGCGCGTTCGTCGCCCGGCGGTTGTTCGACCCGCTCGGGATCGAGGACGTGCCGTGGGCACGCTGCCCGAACGGGTACGTCGCCGGCGGCGAGGGTCTGGCGCTGCGCACCGGCGAACTCGCCCGGATCGGCCGACTGGTGCGGGACCGCGGGGAGTCAGCTGGGCGACGCATCGTGAGCGCACGCTGGTGCGACGCGATGCACACCGACTGGGTCGAGCGCGACGGCACGGGCCCCGGCTACGAGCGGTACGCGATGGCGGGGTGGGGCGGCCCCGGCCGACTCTGGCGGCTGCACGGCGCGTACGGGCAGATGCTGCTCTTCGACGGCGACACGGTCGTCACCGTGACGGCGGACGACCACTTCGGAGCGGACGACTTCGCGGCGGTCGTCGCGACGCAGCTGGAGTCGGGAGGACGGGCCGACCGGGCCTGAACGCCGCAGGTCGAGGGTCGCGGGTCGCGGGCCGAGGGCCGGGCGTCAGTGGCGCCGTCGGCTCGAGATCAGTCCGCCGAAGACCAGCACCACCGCCACGCAGAAGACGATCAGTCCCGCGGGGTCGAAGCCGTCGAAGTTCATGGTTCCTCCTGGAGTCCTGTCCCGACGGTACGACCGCGTTCCTCGACGTGCGCGGTGTCCGGCGCCCCCGGGCATTCCGGCCCGCACAGGTTCCTCCGGCGCATGCGGGTTCGTCCGGGGAACGCACCCGATCCCGCCGGAGTGCGCATGTGCGCCCGCTGCGAGCGCTCCGGCCGAACGGGTGCGATGATGATCCGCGGCCGTCGCCCGACGGCGAAGAGACGGAAGTGACGAGCGTGACCGAGACCCGCTCTCAGACCCCGACGACCGAGACCTCCGACGACGCCGGCACCCACGGCCCCGCGAAGGGCATCGCCGCCCTCGCCCTGGCCGCCCTCGGCGTCGTCTTCGGCGACATCGGTACGAGCCCGCTGTACGCGCTGCGCACCGTGTTCACGATCGACGGCGGCATCGTGCAGGCCAACCAGGAGGACGTCTACGGCGTGATCTCGATGATGTTCTGGAGCATCACGATCATCGTGTCGATCAAGTACGTCCTCGTGCTCATGCGCGCCGACAACAACGGTGAGGGCGGGGTGATGGCGCTCGCCGCACTGGCCCGACGCCTCTACGCGAAGCGCCGCGGGGGAGCGACGATCTTCCTCGTCATCGGGATCGTCGGCGTCTCGCTGTTCTACGGCGACTCCGTCATCACCCCGGCGGTGTCCGTGCTCTCGGCCGTCGAGGGGCTGCAGACCGCCGCCCCGAGCGTCGGGCACCTCATCGTGCCGATCGCGGCGGTCATCCTCGTGGTGCTGTTCGCGGTGCAGCGGGTCGGCACGGGCAAGGTCGGCAACCTGTTCGGCCCTGTGATGCTGCTCTGGTTCGTCGTCATCGCCGCCGCCGGGGTGCCGCACATCCTGGCGCACCCGGGCGTCCTGCAGGGGCTCTCGCCCACGTGGGCCATCGCGTTCCTCATCGCGCACCCGTACATCACGTTCGTGGCGATGGGCGCGGTCGTGCTGGTCATCACCGGCGCCGAGGCCCTCTACGCCGACATGGGCCACTTCGGGCGGACGCCGATCCTCCGCGCCTGGTTCTTCGTCGTCTTCCCGGCCCTCGTGCTGAACTACCTCGGTCAGGCGTCGCTGGTGCTCAACCAGCCCGGGGCGGCGAAGGACCCCTTCTTCCTGCTCTTCCCGAGCGCGTTGCAGATCCCGGTCGTGATCCTCGCGACGATGGCCACCGTCATCGCGAGCCAGGCGGTCATCTCCGGGGCGTTCTCGCTGAGCCGTCAGGCCGTGCAGCTCGGCCTGCTGCCGCCGCTCACCATCCGGCAGACCTCCCGACAGGAGGGCGGCCAGATCTACCTGCCGGCCGTCAACCTCCTGCTGTTCATCGGTGTGATGGCCGTCATGCTCGCGTTCCGTTCCTCGGCGAGCCTCGCCACCGCGTACGGGGTCTCCGTCACCGGTGCGCTCGTCGTCGACACGCTCCTGCTGCTGCTCGTGGTGAAGCCGCTGTGGCACTGGAAGACGTGGAAGCTCGTCGTCGCCGCGGTGGCGTTCGGCGGGCTCGAGCTGACGTTCCTCGCCGGCAACCTGTCGAAGATCCTGCACGGCGGATGGGTCCCGCTGCTGATCGCGCTCGCGGTGATCACGCTCATGACCACGTGGCGTCGTGGCCGGCAGCTCGTGCAGGAGGAGCGCAAGGAGCGCGAGGGGTCCCTCGCCGACTTCATCGAGAAGATCAACACGAAGGGCATCCCGCGCGTGCAGGGTGTCGCGATCTTCCCGCACCCCAACAAGGAGACGACGCCGCTGGCGCTCCGGGCGAACGTCGAGCACAACCACGTGGTGCACCGGACGGTCGTCATCGTGTCCGTCATCACCGCGAACGTGCCCCACGTGCCGCACGCCAAGGCCTTCTTCCGTGACGACCTCGGCTACGAGGACGACGGCATCGACCACATCACGATCAAGTTCGGCTTCTCGGACGACCAGGACCTGCCGAAGGCCCTGCACGCGGCCTGCCTGGCCGAGGTGCTCGACGTCGACCCCGAGGAGATGGCGAACGCGTCGTACTTCATCTCGCGCGGCGCACTCCGCCCGGTGGCGGGGAACCGGGGCATGGTCGGCTGGCGCAAGAAGCTCTTCGTCGGGCTGGCGCACAACGCCGCCGACCCGGCCGCCCGCTTCGGGCTGCCGGTGCACCGCACCGTGACGATGGGCAGCGACGTCGAGATCTGACGACCGTCGCCCGCGTCAGCAGCAGTCGCAGGCCTCGACCTCGCGCTCGCCGGTGAGCGCGGCGACGGGCTGCTTGCACGCGTCGCCCCGCCAGGCCTCGAGCCCTTCCCGGACCGCGAACACCACGACGACGAGCCCGGCCACCGGGTCCGCCCAGGTCCAGCCGAACAGGGTGTTCAGCAGCAGGCCGACCAGGACGGCGGCGGAGAGGTAGCTGCACACCAGGGTCTGCTTCGAGTCCGCGACGGCCGACGCCGAACCGAGCTCGCGGCCCGTGCGCCGTTCGAGCAGGCTGAGGAACGGCATCACGGCCAGGCTGACCGCGGCGAGCACGATGCCGACCGTGCTGTGCTCCGGCTCACGCAGTCCGGTCAGCGTCAGCACCGCGTCGACCGAGACGTAGAGGGCGAGCCCGAAGAACGAGACGGCGATCACGCGGAGCGCCGTCCGCTCGCGCCGCTCGGGGTCGGGCGCGGCGAACTGCCACGCGACCGCGGCCGCGGAGAGCACCTCGACGATCGAGTCCAGGCCGAAGCCGATCAGGGCGGTGGACGACGCGACCGAACCGGCGCTGATCGCGACGACGGCCTCGACGACGTTGTACGTGATGGTGGCGGCGACGATCCATCGGATCCGGCGGCGCAGCACCGCGCTCCGGACGGCCGTCGGACGCGGCCCGAGGGGCAGCGCGGCGCTCATGCGCCCGGCCCGCAGCAGAGCGGCACGGCACAGGCGTCGTCAGTGCACGGCGCACCGTCGTCGACCGCCAGCACGACGTCGACGAGTGACTCGAGTGCACGGGCGAGGTGCGCGTCCGCGATCTCGTAGCGGGTCCGGCGGCCTTCCGGCACGGCCACGACGATCCCGCAGCCGCGCAGGCACGCCAGGTGGTTCGACACGTTCGCCCGGGTGGTCCCGAGGTCGTCGGCGAGCACGGCGGGGTACCGGGGCGACTCGAGCAGGCGGAGGAGGATCCGCGCGCGGGTCGGATCGGCGAGGGCGCGGCCGAGGCGGTTCATCACCTCGAGGCGCGGAGCGACGAGCAGCATGCACCCACAGTACAGCGAGCGCTGTACCGATCGGGGGTAGACGGGTACGTCGGGTACAGCGAACCTGAACGCCGGGGGATCCAGGCCGGGAATCGACTAACCGACGAGCAGCGACGCCCGATACTCCATCGCACAAGCACCACGGCCATCGCAACACACGCACACCCCCACGCAGGAGGCAGTCAGCATGCGGTCCCCGTCCGTCCTCGTCGCCGCGCTCTCGATCGCACTCGTCGCCGCGACCAGCCTCGCTGCCGGCGCCCCCGCCGGAGCAGCGGCCCTCCCCGCCTCGTCGAAGGCGACCTCGACCGTGCCGGACGGCCGGACGATCCCGAAGACGAACGTCACGACGAACGGCCGGACCTGGAAGCAGACGTTCCGCGCCGGGTTCGACAGTGCCGCGCCGGTCGGCAAGTTCGCGGCGACGTACCCGCGGATCGGTCTCTACGACGGCTTCACGGACACGACCGGCAAGGGGAAGTACGCGCCGTCGAAGGTCCTGAGCGTGAAGGGCGGCGTGCTCGACTTCGCGCTGCACACCGAGAAGGGCCAGCCCCTCGTCGCGGCGATCATGCCCGACGGGTACGCCCCGCACAAGACGGGTCGGGTGTCGATCCGGTACAAGACGACGAAGACCCAGGGCTACAAGTTCTCGACGATCCTCTGGCCGTCGAGCGACGACTGGAACGAGGGCGAGATCGACTGGCCCGAGGCCGACCTCGGTGCCCGCCCCCGCCCGGCCTCGGCGGTGCCCGGCAGCTGGACGCCGCTCGGCATGCGGTTCGAACCGGGCAAGGAGACCTTCGCGCCCTCGGACAGCACCGGCTGGCACGTCGCGACGACCGAGTGGGACAAGGGCATCGTCCGGTTCTACTGGGACGGCAAGCTCGTCTCGTCGACCACCAAGGCGGTGCCGACGACGGCCTTCCGCGTGACCATGCAGGCGGAGACCACCACGAACGGCGGGGCGATCCCGGCGAGCGCGGTCGGGCACGTCAGCGTGGACTGGATCGCGATCTGGAACTGACCGGGCGCCGGCGCCGCTGACCGACGCGGGGACCGGGGCGGCCGCGCCCGCTCAGTGGGTGCGGCCGCGCAGCCGTCCGATGCCCAGCACGACGGCGACGACCACCAGGCCGAGCAGGAGCCCGACCACCGCCGACACCGCGGTGTCCACGATCCACGTGACGACCGGCCCGGTCGCCTCGATGCCGTGCTCGATCGCGTGCAGCAGGTCGTACGGGCCGTGCCAGAAGGTCTCCGCCAGGTTCGCGATCACGAGGTGTCCGCCCACCCAGAGCATGGCCACCGTGCCGACGATGCCGATCACACGGAACACGGTCGGCATGGCGCGGACGATCCGCGCGCCGGTCCGTCGGGTGCGACGGACGCTGTTCTTCATCATCTGCAGCCCGATGTCGTCGATCTTCACGAGCAGGGCCACGGCGCCGTAGACCGCCCCGGTCATGACGAGCCCGATGACGATGAGCGCGCCGAGCGTCGGCCAGAGCCCGAGGTCGGGGTCGAGTCCGGCGAGAGCGATGAGCATGATCTCGGTGCTGAGGATGAGGTCCGTGCGGATCGCGCCGAACACGAGCTTCGGCTCGGCGACGGTCTCCTCGGACTCGCTGACGTGGTGCGCGCCGAACCACTCGGTGACCTTCTCGGCCCCCTCGAAGCACAGGTAGGTGCCGCCGAGCAGCAGCAACCACGGCAGCACCCACGGCGCGAACGCGGTGAGCAGCAGCGCGAGCGGGATGATGATGACGAACTTGTTGAAGAGGCTGCCGAGCGCGATCCGCCCCACGACCGGCAGCTCGCGCGCGGGCGAGAGTCCCTGCACGTACTGCGGGGTCACCGCGGCGTCGTCGATCACGACGCCAGCGGTCTTGGCGCTGGCCTTGAGGGCCGCGGAGAGCACGTCGTCGACGATGGCGAGCAGACCGACTGACATGCGCTCAGACTAGGGCCTCGGCGCGTCCCGTCGGCGCAGGGTCTGCGAGGGGGACTCCCCGTACACCTCGGCGTAGTACCCGGAGAACCGCCCGAGGTGGTTGAACCCCCACGACAGCGCGACCTCGGCGACCGTCACGCGCTCGGGGTCGCCCGCGAGCAGTTCGGCGCGGACCCCGTGCAGCCGGGCCTCGCGCAGGAACTGCATCGGCCGGACGCCGACGTTCCGCTGGAAGGCGGCCTGCAACCCCCGCGCGCTCACCCCGGCCGCAGCGCTCACCTGGGCGACCGTGAGCGGCCGGCGGGCGTTCGCGACCATCCACTCCTTGGCGAACCGGATCGTCGACGACCCGACCGCCACCGTGGGCGCCGACGACGGCGTCGCGTCGAACGCCGCCGCCACGGCGTCCGCGATCGACTGGTTCCAGCGTGCGCGGACCGTCTCCGGCGCCGTCGGGTCCAGGAGGCGCGGTGCGGCCTCGCCGATCCGGCTGCGGAGCAGCCGCAGCGCGTCCACCCCCAGCGTGCGGCGGAACGCGAGCTGCCGCGGCTCGTCGTCGCCGCGGCGCGCAGCGGCGATCGACTCGAGGAACGCGCCACCGAACCGGACCGAGTGCTGTCCCGAGGGGAGCCCCTCGAACGTGAAGTCGCGACCGACCGGGTACATCACCGGGATGCCGGGCAGCAGCTGCACCGGGTCGCGGGTCCCGGTGTCGATCGTCATGCCGGGGCCGGTCGCCCACGCCAGGACGTAGTCGTGACCGGGGACGATCGTGCCCCACCGTCGTGCCGCCACGTCCGAGGTGCCCACCACCACGTCCTGGTCGCCGACGGCTCGGAAGCGGAAGGCGAACCCGTCGCGGGCAGCATCGCCGATGTGGATGTCACGGCTGTCGTACACCCGCTCGTACAGCGCCACGGCATCGTCGAGGGAGGACCCCCGGCGATCGACGTGGATCGGCGCGACATCGTGGACCATGTCCGACCAGTGTCGCGCATGTCGTCCCCGATCGGTCACATCGCGACGCAGTTCGCGCACCCGACCACGGACGCGACTGCGTTCGGCGGCTGTTCCGTACGGGCTGCCAGACGCCGCCGAGGACGGTGAGGACAGCGGCGGATCCGTCGCTCGGACGGAGGACCACATGTACTTCCACGCACAGACCTGGATCAACGAGATCGCCGACGGCGAACCGGACCCCGCGGCCGCCAACGCCCTGCAGGAGGGACTCGGCGGGCAGTTCGGCGAGATGCGCACGATGATGCAGTACCTGTTCCAGGCGATGAACTTCCGGGGTCCGGCCGCGAAGCCGTTCCGCGACCTCATCCAGGGCGTCGGGACCGAGGAGATCAGCCACGTCGAGCTCATCGGCACGACGATCTCGCGGCTGCTCGACGGTGCTCCCGAGTACTCCGGCAAGCTCACCGACCCGCTCGACACCCCCGGGGCGAAGGGGGCGACCCCGCTGCACATCGCGCTCGACACGGGCAACATCCACCACTACCTCGTCGGTGCCCAGGGAGCCCTGCCGGTCGACGCGGCCGGGAACCCGTGGAGCGGCAGCTACGTGTACAACTCCGGCAACCTGCCGCTCGACCTGCTGTACAACCTCATGCTCGAGTCGACCGGCCGCCTGCAGAAGTGCCGGATCTACGAGATGACCGACAACCCCACCGCTCGCAGCACCATCGCGTACCTGATCGTGCGCGACCAGGCGCACGAGAACGCCTACGCGAAGGCGCTCGAGGCCCTCGGCGTCGACTGGGGGAAGCTCCTGCCGATCCCGAAGACCAACGCCGAGGCGTTCCCCGAGGTCAAGGCGCTCGTCGACCTGGGGCTGCAGAGCAAGCAGTACAGCTTCGACCTCGACGGTGCGTCCGAGGCCGCGAAGATCTTCCGCGGCGCCTCCCCGTCGAACGACGGCACCGACCTCGACGCGTCCGAGCAGGCACCCGCCGGGGTGCCGTCGTTCATCGCGCCGGAGCGGCTCGAGGAGTTCGCGCCGGGGCTCGACGCCGATCTGCTCGCACTCATCCAGCAGACCGCGGAGCTCGAGCTCGAGCTCGACCAGGCCGAGGCGCCGGTGTACGGCCCCGTCGCCTGACCGGTCTCAGTCGAGGCAGAACTCGTTGCCCTCGACGTCATGCATGACGATGCACGACTCGTTGACCTCGTCGGCGAGCATGCGCCGGAACTGCGTGGCGCCGAGGGCGACGAGCCGGTCGCTCTCGGCGTCGAGGGCGGCGAGCCGTTCGGCGCCGACGAGCCCGCTGCCGACCCGGACGTCGAGGTGCACGCGGTTCTTCACGACCTTGCCCTCCGGCACGCGCTGGAAGAACAACCGCGGGCCGACTCCGGTCGGGTCCACGCACGCGAACGCCGAGCCGCGGTGCTCCGGGGGCAGCGCCCGGTCGAAGGCGTCCCACGAGTCGAACCCCTCCGGTGGCGGCGGCACCACGTAGCCGAGGACCTCGCACCAGAAGCGCGCCACCCGCTCGGGGTCCGCGCAGTCGAACGTCACCTGCACCTGCCGCACCGTCGCCATGGGCAGACGATACAGCGGAGGCCCCGTCGTTCGACAGGGCCTCCGCTGCTCGTTCCGGTGTCAGTCGTTGAGGTGCGCGATCGCGTAGTCGGCCTCGGCCGGCAGGAACTTCTCGCCGTACTCACTGACCAGCTGGTCGCGGATCGCGGCGGGGGACATCGACATGTCCTTCTGGTAGCTCTTCGCCTTCTCGAGCGCGTTCGCGTTCCAGTCCGCCTGCACGTGGTCGATCGCGTACTGCGCTGCGTCGGCGGAGAACTGTTCGCCGTACTCCGAGGTGAGCTGGTCGTAGATGCCCACCTTGCTCATGTGCATCATCTCGGAGTAGCTCTCGGCCTTGACGAGGGCGGAGGTGTACTCCACGGGCGTCGCGGGCGCAGCCTCGGTGCTCTCGGAGGGGGCCTCGGACGGCTCGGACTCGGAGCTCTCCGAGGGGGAGGCGCTCTCGGACTCCTCGGCCGCGGCCGGCGCCGGGGTGGCCGACTCCGCGACGACGGACGATTGCGTCGCCGAGTCGGATGCCGTGCCGACCAACGCACCGAGTCCGGCCGCGAAGGTGATCGACGTGATGGTGGCCACGGCGCCGAGGACGAGGCCCGTGATGGCGAGACCCTTCGACTGACGCTTCCGGAGAGCGATCGCGCCGAGAACGACGGCGACCACGCCGACGATCGCGCCGAACACGGGGACCCATCCGAACACGAACGCCACGATCCCGACGACCAACGCGGCGATCGCGAGTCCGGCAGTGCGCTGTTGCGGAGTGGGGGCGCCGGGGTACGGAGCGAAGGTCTGGCCTGCCGGGGCGTGCGGCTGGTACGGGGGAGGAGTCGGTGACGTGCCGCCCCCCTGCGGCTCGGGTGTTGTCATACCAATCAGTATCGCAAAGGTGAGAGATGGTTCATGTTCGTTGAGCCAGATCACCCGGCCCCAGTTCGGGGCGCGCCGCGCCTCCTGGGTCAGAGGGTGGAACCCTCGAGTCGCACGCGGTCGCCGCGGTACCGGTCGAAGACGGTCTGGACCGGCACGCCGTCGAGGTCGTGGTACGTGACCTCGCGCACGATGAGCGGCGCGCCGACCTCGGTACCGAGCATCTTCGCCGTGTGGGCGTCGGCCGCCTCGCTGCCGATGGTGACGAGCACCTCGCCGCGCGACGCGTCGAAGAAGTCGCGGAGCACCGTCGTCATGTTGATCGGCCCGGACAGGCTCTCGGGGGAGTGCGTGTAGCGCACCGAGAAGTAGGCGGCGCGGAGTCCGATCACGTCGTCGTCGGTGACGAGCAGGTTCTCGATCATCCGGACGTGGTCCTCGTCGATGCGGAGCCGTTCGCGCACGAGCGGGAAGCTCGGCACGATGCGGTCCTCGAAGCGCTCGACGTAGACGTGCTCGCTGTCGGCGTCGATGTCGGTGAGGGGCACGACGACCCCGCGGTGCGTGACCTTCGTCCCCACGCGCGGCCGGCGCTCGAGGAACCCGGTGTCCCGGAGCTGCGCGAGCGCGGCGCGGACGGAACCGCGGCTGGTGTCGAACAGCGTGACGAGGTCCTCTTCGGCGAGGGGAGCGTCGGGTGCGATGTGCCCCTCGCGGATCGAGGCGGTGATGAGGTCGCGGACCCGTCTCGCCGAGATCTGTCGGCCGCGTGAGGACCCGCCCTTCGCGCGCGGGTGGTCGGACAGCGTGTCGCTCATCGTGACTCCGATCGTCGCAGGATCTCACCGCCACGATGCGGCTCGGGTGCAGTGAGTATACGACGCTCGTCGCGCAGGGCAACGGATTCCTCCGAACCGCGCGAACGGCGTGAACGGTCGGGTGAAGTCGCTCTCACCTGGGCTTTCCTTTCGCCGTTGGTCGCTTAATGATCCGGTTACACCCGGAGCGGTCGTCGGAAACGAACGATCGCGAGCATTGCTGACCACCACCCGATGCGACGGAAGGCCGGCACATGACCGTGAGAGAGCCCGACATCGTCGACGATGCGACCCGTGCGGAGGCCGAGCGTCTCGCCGCCCTCGACACCTCGTTGACGACGAGGCGACGAAGCGCCCGGGAGCGTCTCTGGTTCCTGCGCCCGGCCGGACTGACCGTCGCCAACGTCCTGGTGTTCGTCCTCGTCTCGTTCTTCCTCGTGCAGCTCATCCCCGGTGACCCGGTCGTGTCGGCCACCGGCGGACGCCTGTCCGGCGCCGAGCTCGAGCAGGCGCGGGAGTCCTACGGGCTGACCGGCTCGTGGATCCAGCAGCTCGGCACCTACCTGACACAGCTCGCCCACCTCGACTTCGGCACGTCGATCGCCACCGGCCGACCGGTCGCGCAGGACCTCGCGACCCGGGTACCGGCGACGCTCGAGCTCGTGTTCTGGGGGCTGCTCCTCGCGTCGGCGGTGTCGCTCGTGACCGCGCACTTCATCGTCACGCACCGCCGCAACCGCTTCGCGAAGCTGCTCACCGCCTACGCCCGGTCGGCGGGCGCGCTGCCCGAGTACGTCATCGGCATCGCGTTCCTCTTCGTCTTCTACGCCGAGCTGCACTGGGCCCCGGCGCCGAGCGGCCGCCTCGACCCGCTGCTCATCGCGCCGCCCACCGTCACGAACTTCCCGATGGTGGACGCGCTCATCGCCGGGGACCCGGCAGCCCTCGCGTCGTACGCGCAGCACCTCGTGCTGCCCGTCGTCGTGATGGTCGTCGCCCACTCCCCGCTGCTCATCAAGATGCTCATCGTCAACCTGGACCAGGCGATCGACGACCCCGCCACCCGGTTCCGGGTGGCGTCCGGAGCGTCCCGCCGGACGGTCCTCGCGAGCATCTACCGCCGGGCGCTCCCCTCGGCGGTCGCCACGCTCGGCATGCTGTTCGGCTTGTTCCTCGGCGGCGCGGTGGTCCTCGAGTCGCTCTTCGGTCTCGGCGGACTCGGGCAGTACGCCGTGGACGCGGTGAACGCCTCCGACGTCTTCGCGCTGCGGTCGTTCCTCCTCGTCACCGCGGCGATGTGCCTCGTCATCTACCTCGTCACGGACATCGTCACGATGCTCCTCGACTCGAGGCGGCGCGCCGGCGTCGCCGGGAAGGACGCCTGATGGCGCTCGACACCCCCACCGCGCTGCCCGAGCCGACGACCACCGGAGCGGGGAGCACCCGCTCGACGCAGGACGGTCGCGTCGGTCGACCGGCCGGGCGCACCGGCTTCGTCCTGCGGCTCGTTCCCTTCGCCGTGCTCGTCGTGCTCGCGGTCGTCGGGCCGTACCTGGTGAACCACCCGGCCACGTCGGTGGTCGGCGGGCAGTCGGAGGCCCCGTCGGGGGAGTTCTGGTTCGGCACGGACGCGAACGGCCTCGACGTCTACTCCCGGGTGATGACCGCGTTCCGCCTCGACATCGTGATCGCGATCTGCATCACGGTCATCGCCACCGTCGTCGCCATCGTGATCGGGCTCGTCTCGGGCATGTACCAGGGCGACCGCACCGTGCTCGGGTTCGTGGCCCGACTGCTGGGCCGCGCCGTCGACCTCGTGCAGTCGATCCCGGTGATGATCGCCGGACTCGTGATCGTGTCGTTCTTCGGACGCAACGCCGTGGTGATCACGCTCGCCCTCGCGATCGTCCTCATCCCGTTCCAGGCGCGGCTGATGCGCACCGAGGTCCTCCGCACACGGTCGGACGGCTACGTCGACGCCGCCCGGATGTCCGGCGAGTCCGAACTGCGCCTGCTCCTGGGCCACGTGCTGCCGAACTCCGCCCGGACGACGATCGAGAACACCTCGACGATCTTCGGGATGGCGATCATCTTCTGCGCCGCCCTCGGCTTCCTCGGCGTCGGCATCCCGACACCGACCGCGGAGTGGGGCACCATGCTCGCCGCCGGTGCCCCGGACGCCGCGGTGGGGCGGTGGTGGCCGGTGCTCTTCCCGGCAGCCGCCCTCGGCCTCTCCGTCTGGTCCGCCTCGGTCCTGGTCGCGGCCTTCGTCGGCCGGTCGCGGGTCTGACGGCGACCACCCGCCCCACGCG
>NZ_JAFEVQ010000026.1:0-50422 GCF_020882855.1 Curtobacterium sp. GD1
GTCGCCCACCCCGCGAGCGGGCGGTGCGTGTTCCGCCCGCTCGCGGGGTGGGCGACCGCCTGGAGGCGCGGGGCGGCCTGGCGGGGGCGGGGCGCGCCTCCTGGACGGCCGGCTTCCGCGAGCGGGCGGTATGTGCCGCGTCGGCGCGGTGAGCGGTGCGTGTTCCGCCCGCTCGCGGGGCGGGCGGGCTCGCACGCTCGGTACGCTGGTGTCGTGACGGATGCACCGATCGGAGTCTTCGACAGCGGGGTCGGCGGACTCACGGTGGCCCGCGCCATCATCGACCAGCTGCCGCGCGAGAGCATCCGGTACGTGGGCGACACCGTGCACTCGCCGTACGGCCCGAAGCCCATCGCGGACGTCCGTCGCTACGCGCTCGAGGTGATGGACGACCTCGTCGAACAGGGTGTGAAGGCCCTCGTGATCGCGTGCAACACCGCTTCGTCCGCGGTGCTCCGCGACGCCCGCGAACGGTACGAGCAGGCGTACGGCATCCCCGTCGTCGAGGTCATCCAGCCCGCTGCACGCGCCGCCGTCAAGCAGACCCGCACCGGACGCATCGGCGTGATCGGCACGGTCGGCACCATCGCGTCGCGCTCCTACGAAGACGCCTTCGCGGTCGCGTCGGACATCAGTCTGAGCCTCGCGGCATGCCCGCGCTTCGTCGAGTTCGTCGAGGCGGGGGACACCTCCTCCCCAGCGCTCCGCGAGGTCGCTGCGGGCTACCTCGCACCGATCCGCGCAGCCGACGTCGACACGCTCGTCCTCGGGTGCACCCACTACCCGCTCATGTCCGCCGCGATCCAGTACGTGATGGGTCCGGACGTGACGCTCGTCTCCAGCGCCGAGGAGACCGCCAACGACGTGTACCGACGACTCGTCGAGCACG
The DNA here is from genome assembly GCF_020882855.1 of Curtobacterium sp. GD1. Lineage (NCBI taxonomy): Bacteria > Bacillati > Actinomycetota > Actinomycetes > Micrococcales > Microbacteriaceae > Curtobacterium > Curtobacterium sp. GD1. The sequence goes on from NZ_JAFEVQ010000026.1 coordinate 890, forward strand.
GGCTCGAACGCACTGCCACCGAGCCGCCGACCTACTCGTTCGAGGCGACCGGCGACGACAAGAACGGCTTCATCCGACTCGCCCGACGCTTCCTCGGCCCCGAGGTCTCCAGCGTCGGCCACCTCCAGACCGGGGCCATCACGCTGCCCCGCATCGAAAGGACCCCATGAGCGACACGCTCCGCATCGACGGCCGCACCGCGACCGACCACCGTCCCGTCACGATCGAGCGGGGGTGGAGCACGCAGGCCGAGGGCAGCGCGCTCATCTCGTTCGGCAACACCAGGGTGCTCTGCACCGCGTCCTTCACGAACGGCGTCCCGCGGTGGCTCGCCGGCAAGGGCACCGGCTGGGTCACCGCCGAGTACTCGATGCTGCCCCGATCGACGAACGAGCGCATGCAGCGCGAGTCGATCAAGGGCAAGGTCGGCGGGCGCACGCACGAGATCTCCCGCCTGATCGGCCGATCGCTCCGCGCGGTCGTCGACACGAAGGGTCTCGGCGAGAACACGCTCGTCATCGACTGCGACGTGCTCCAGGCCGACGGCGGCACCCGCACGGCGTCGATCACGGGCGCGTACGTCGCGATGGTGGACGCGATCGAGTGGGGGCGCGACCGCGGGTTCGTGGCGAAGAAGGCGACCCCGCTGCTCGACAGCGTGCAGGCCATCTCCGTCGGGATCGTCAAGGGCGAGCCGATGCTCGACCTCGCGTACACCGAGGACTCCGCCGCCGACACCGACATGAACATCGTCACGACCGGGTCGGGCAAGTTCATCGAGGTGCAGGGGACCGCCGAGCACGCACCCTTCGACCGCGACGAGCTCAACGTGCTGCTGGATCTCGGGCTCGCGGGCAACCAGTCCCTCGCGGCGATCCAGAAGTCCGTGCTGGGGCTCGCGTGACCTCCCGCACGGTGGTCCTGGCGACGCACAACCAGGGCAAGGTCGTCGAGCTGCGCGAGATCCTCGGGTCGGCGCTGGGCGACGGCGTCGAGCTCGTCGGGTACGACGGCCCGGAGCCCGTCGAGGACGGGGACACCTACGCCGCGAACGCCCTCATCAAGGCCCGGGCGGCGGTCGCGCACACGGGGCTCCCGGCGCTCGCCGACGACTCGGGCATCGCCGTGGACGCGTTGGACGGTGCTCCCGGCATCCACTCGGCGCGGTACGCCGGCACGCGGGTCGACGCGGACAACATCGCGCTGCTGCTGCGGAACCTCGACGGGGTCGTCGAGCGCACGGCGGCGTTCGTGTGCGCCGCGGCGTTCGTCACGCCGGACGGCACCGAGCACGTGGTCGAGGCGGTCTGGAACGGCGAGGTCACGACCGAGCCCATCGGCGACGGTGGGCACGGGTACGACCCGGTCTTCCGGCCGGACGACGCCGACCGGACGTCGGCGGAGTTGACGCGCGAGGAGAAGAACGCGTTGTCGCACCGGAGCAAGGCGTTCCGCGGGATCGCGCCGGTGGTGCGGGAGTACTTCGGCGTCTGACGCGCGGGCAGGCGGCTGCGCGTCCGCACAACCAAAGACAACCCGAGCCACGTCGCGACGTGGCTCGGGTCGTCTTCGGTTGTGCGAGGGCCCGGCGCAGCCGCGGGCCCGCGGCGAGCGGGCGGAATGTGCCGCCGGGAGCCGCCGACGGGGACGTCTTTCGCCCGCTCGGCGGAGCGGGCGGCGGCTCGGCGCAGCGGGCGTGCGGCGAGCGGGCGGAATGTGCCGCCAGGAGGCGCCGAGCGGGACGTATTTCGCCCGCTCGGCGGAGCGGGCGGCGGCTCGGCGCGGCGGGTGTGCGGCGAGCGGGCGGAATGTGCCGCGCGGGGGCGCCGAGGGGGACGTATTTCGCCCGCTCGGCGACGCGAGCGGACCGAGCGGAGCGGGCGGCGGCCCGGCCCGGGCCGGCACGGCCCGCGACGGACGGGAGGCGCGGTGCCAGCCGGCACCGCGCCTCCTGTCCGGCAGGACGGACCGTCAGCGCTGCGGCTCGGTCCCCGCCTCGGCCGCGGCCTCGTCGCGCTTCGCCTTGCGCGCGTTCCGGAAGTACGTCAGCGCCATCGGCACGACCGTCACGACGACGGCCGCGAGCAGGATGATGTCGATGTACTCGCGGACGATGTGCGCGACGAACGGGATGTGCCCGATGAAGTACCCGAGGAACGTCACCCCGACGCCCCACACGACGGCGCCGATCGCGTTGTACAGCGAGTACTTCTTGTAGTTCATCCGGCCCACACCGGCGGCGATCGGCAGGAACGTCCGCACGACGGGGACGAACCGGGCGAGGATCACCGCGAGGGGTCCGAACCGGTGGAAGAACGCGTTGGTGCGGTCGACGTTCGCCTTGGAGAACAGCCCGCTCTCCTTGCGCTCGAAGATGGGCGGGCCGGCCTTCTTGCCGATGTAGTAGCCGAGCTCGCCCCCGAGGAACGCGGACGCGGCGATCATGAGCGCGGCGATCCAGACGGGGATGCCGCCGATCTCGCCACCGCGGTCGAACGCGAAGAGGCCGGTGATCACGAGCAGGCTGTCGCCCGGGAAGATGAAGCCGACGAGCAGCCCGGTCTCGGCGAAGATGATGGCGCACACCACGAACACGGCGATGGCCCCGAAGTTGTCGAGGATGTACTGCGGATCCAGCCAGGGGATCAGGGCGAGTGCGACGGAGTGCATGGTTCTTCCGGTCGTGGAGGCGGGGACACGGGGAGGCGTCCCGCAGGACGAGGGTACCGTCCGCCGATGACGGCAACGTCCCTCGGTGGTATGAGATGCGTGAGGACGCAACTTCTGGTGCGGAAGGAGGGACTCGAACCCTCACGCCAGGGGCACAGGAACCTAAATCCTGCGTGTCTACCGATTCCACCACTCCCGCGAGCAGCGGCAGTCTACCGAGCGCCGCCCGCGCGCCGGACGTGATCCGCGCCTCCTGGGCCGCCCCGACCGGCCGTTCGGCGGACGGTCAGCGCAGCTTCCGCGGGAGGTACCGCGGCACGTACCGCAACAGGATGCCCGCGCCGACCAGGCCGAGCACCCCCATCACGCCGCTCGCGACGGCGATCGACGCGACGGCGGTCACACCGGAGATGAGGAGCGGTGCAGCGGCTTGCCCGAAGTCGCCGGTGAACCTCCAGGCACCCAGGAACGGCGCCGGGTGGTCCCGCGGCGCGAGGTCCGCGCCGAGCGTCATGAGGATGCCCGACCCGACCCCGTTCGCGAGCGACATCCCCATCGCGATCGCGACGAACCAGCCCACCCGGGCGTCGAGGTGTCCGGACCACGCGAGCAGGAAGTAGCTGATGCTGAGCCCGACCATGCAGGGGAGTGCGCTCGCCAGGCGGCCCCACCGGTCCATGATCTGCCCGCTCGTGTAGAAGAGCGCGAAGTCGACCGCACCGGCGATGCCGATGACGAGCGCTGCGGTCGAGTCGTCGAGCCCGACGCTGACCGCCCAGAGCGGCAGGATGACCTGGCGGCCGGCGCGGAGCGCGCCGATCAGGCCGGCACCGCTGCCGAGCCGGAGGAGCACGGCCCGGTTCGCGCGGATGGTGCGGAAGAGGCCGTGCGCTTCCTCTTGGACGAACTGCGCACCGGTGTCGGTGGGCGGCTCCGTGGTGGTCGCGTCGGTCTTGTCCCTCGCGTCGTCCGTCGTGGGCCGGGAGGCGCGGCTCGGCCTGCGGAAGCCGCGTGCGCCCGTCGCGGGGTCGCGCAGGACGAGGAGCGTCACGGCCGCCAGGAGGCAGCAGACGATGTGGATCCAGAACGCGCTCTGCGTGGTGCCCGTCAGGTGCACGACACCGGCGGCGATGAACGGTCCGACGAAGTAGCCGAAGCGGAACACGCCACCGAGGCTCGACAGCGCCCGTGCCCGGATGTGGAGGGGGATCGCGGTCGTCATGTACGCGTGCCGGGCGAGCGCGAAGACGGCGGTGGAGACACCGACGAGGAACACCCCGAGCGCGAGGACCCAGGCGTTCGGGGCGGCCGTGCACACCAGGAGCCCGACGACGGAGACGACCGCCGCGCCGATCATCGCGTTGCGCTCCCCGATGCGGGCGACCACCACCCCGGACGGCACGTCCCCGATGAGCTCGCCCACGAGGATGAGCGCCGCGACGAAGCCCGCGAACGCCAGGCTCGCGCCGAGGGAGCTCGCCGCGATCGGGATGATCGGGATGATCGCGCCCTCGCCGATCGCGAAGAGCGCTGCGGGCAGGAACCCGGACAGCAGGACCGACCGGAAGTCGAAGGCAGGGGTCTCGGAGGTCATCGCTCGGACAACGGTACGCCCGCGGTACCGCTTCGTCGGCGGGTTACCCTGGAGCCATGCGAGTTCTGGCGGCGATGAGCGGTGGGGTCGACTCGGCGGTGGCCGCAGCCCGGGCGGTCGACGCCGGGCACGACGTGGTCGGTGTGCACCTGGCGCTGAGCCGCATGCCCGGGACCCTGCGCACCGGCAGCCGAGGCTGCTGCACGATCGAGGACTCGATGGACGCCCAGCGCGCCGCGTCCGCGCTCGGCATCCCGTACTACGTGTGGGACTTCTCGGCCCGGTTCAAGGAGGACGTCGTCGACGACTTCGTGGCCGAGTACCAGGCCGGCCGCACGCCGAACCCCTGCATGCGCTGCAACGAGCGGATCAAGTTCGCGGCGCTGCTCGAGAAGGCGCTCGCCCTCGGGTTCGACGCCGTCTGCACCGGGCACTACGCCTCGATCGTCACCGGTCCGGACGGGGCGCGCGAGCTGCACCGCTCGGCGGCGTGGGCGAAGGACCAGTCGTACGTCCTCGGCGTCCTGACCGCCGAGCAGCTCCAGCACGCGATGTTCCCGCTCGGAGCGACGCCCTCGAAGGACGAGGTCCGGGCCGAGGCGGCAGCGCGGGGCCTCACCGTGGCGCAGAAGCCCGACTCCTACGACATCTGCTTCATCCCGGACGGCGACACCCGGGGCTGGCTGGCGGACCGCGTCGGCACGGCCCCCGGCGACGTCGTCGAGCGGGACGGCACGGTCGTCGGTGCGCACGACGGGGCGACCGGGTACACGGTCGGACAGCGGCGCGGGCTGCACCTCGGTCGACCGGCACCGGACGGCAAGCCGCGGTTCGTGCTCGAGATCCGCCCGAAGGAGAACACCGTCGTGGTCGGCCCGAAGGAGGCGCTCGACGTGACCTCGATGTCCGGGTCGCGCTTCACCTGGGCCGGCACCGCGCCGGCCGACCCGTCCACGCCGTTCGCCTGCGACGTGCAGATCCGGGCGCACGCCGACCCGGTGCCCGCGACCGCACGGGTGACCGACGGCCAGCTGGTCATCGACGTCGACGAGCCGCTCTCGGGCGTCGCGCCGGGGCAGACCGCGGTCGTGTACGTCGGCACCCGGGTGCTCGGGCAGTGCACGATCGACGCGACGGTGTCGGCGGTGCCCGCCTCCGTCTGACCGCGCGGCGCTCCCGGGTTGCCCGTCGGCTGCGCGTCCGGTCGGTGGTTGCCGGTAGAACTGAGGGCATGAGCGACACGACGCCCGCGGACTCGACGTTCGAGACGATCGACCCCGCCGCACTCGACGCGGCGCAGGCGCAGCGTGAGGTCGACCGGCTCCGGTCCAGCATCAACGAGCTCCGGCACGCGTACTACGACGAGAACGGGTCGACGGTCGCGGACGGCGAGTACGACGGTCTCGTCCACCGCCTCGACGCGATCGAGCAGCGCTTCCCGGAACTCCTCACCGAGGACAGCCCGACCCAGACCGTGGGCGGCCAGGCGCAGACCGTGCAGTTCGCGCCGGTCGAGCACGCCGAGCGGATGCTCAGCCTCGACAACGTCTTCAGCCCGGACGAACTCGTCGACTGGGCGGTCAAGGTGCAGCGGGACGCCGGTGCCGAGCGCGTCCGGTTCCTCACCGAGCTGAAGATCGACGGGCTCGCGATCAACCTCCGGTACGAGAACGGTCGGCTCGTGTCGGCCGCGACGCGCGGTGACGGCGTCGTCGGCGAGGACGTCACCGGCAACGTCCGCACGATGGGCACGATCCCGGACCGCCTGTCCGGTTCCGGGCACCCGCCCCTCGTCGAGGTCCGTGGCGAGATCTTCTTCCCGGTCGAGCAGTTCGACGAACTGAACGCCAAGCAGCGCGACGCGGGGGAGCGGGTCTTCGCGAACCCGCGCAACGCGGCAGCCGGATCCCTCCGCCAGAAGGAGGAGGGCAAGTCCGAGGCGAAGCGCGAGCTCATGGTGGACCGGCTCCGTCGGCTGCGCATGCTCGTGCACGGCATCGGCGCGTGGCCCGTCCGCGAACTCGAACGCGACACCGACGTCCGCGCGCAGTCCGAGGTGTACGAGCTCCTGCAGACGTGGGGCCTGCCGACGAGTTCGCACTACCGGGTCTTCGACTCCATCGACGAGGTGCTGACCTTCGTCAAGGACTACGGCGAGCGACGGGCGTCGGTCGAGCACCAGATCGACGGCATCGTGATCAAGGTCGACGACCTCGCCCTGCACGAGGAACTCGGGTCGACGTCGCGCGCCCCGCGGTGGGCGATCGCGTACAAGTACCCGCCGGAAGAGGTCCACACGACGCTCCTCGACGTGGTCGTCAGCGTCGGTCGGACCGGTCGCGCCACGCCCTTCGCGGTGATGGCCCCGGCCGAGGTCGCCGGGTCGGTCGTGCGGCAGGCGACCCTGCACAACCAGCAGGTCGTCAAGGCGAAGGGCGTCCTCATCGGGGACACCGTGGTGCTCCGGAAGGCGGGCGACGTCATCCCCGAAGTGCTCGGTCCGGTCGTCGAACTCCGCGACGGCAGCGAGCGCGAGTTCGTCATGCCGACGAACTGCCCCGAGTGCGGCACGCCCCTCGCCCCCGCGAAGGAAGGCGACATCGACCTCCGCTGCCCGAACGCGAAGAGCTGCCCGGCGCAGGTGCGCGGCCGGGTCGAGCACATCGCCTCCCGTGGCTCGCTCGACATCGAGGGGCTGGGCGAGGTCGCTGCGGCGGCCCTGACGCAGCCGCTCCACCCCGAGCAGCCCCCGCTCGAGACCGAGGCCGGCCTGTTCGACCTGACGATGGAGGACATCGTCCCGATCGAGGTCATCGTCCGTGACGCCGAGACCGGCATGGAGAAGACCACCGACGACGGTGCGCCGAAGCGGGTGACGCCGTTCAGCCGGGCGCGCAAGAAGACCGACCCGCCGTTCGACCCCGACGCACGGGGAGCGGACTACACGGGCGAACCGAGCCGGTACCCGTCGAAGAACGCGTTCGAGATGCTGGCGAACATCGACGCCGCCAAGACGAAGCCGCTCTGGCGGATCATGGTCGGCCTGAGCATCCGGCACGTCGGGCCGGTGGCAGCCCGCGCGCTCGCGAACCACTTCGGGTCTCTCGACGCCATCCGGGCCGCCTCGCGCGAGGAACTCGCCGCGGTGGACGGTGTCGGCGGGATCATCGCCGACGCCCTGCTCGACTGGTTCGAGGTCGACTGGCACCGCGACATCATCGACCGCTGGACGGCGGCGGGCGTGCAGTTCACCACGCCCGGGCACCCCGGACCGGGCGCCGCGGACGTAGAAGGCGGCGTGCTCAGCGGGCTGACCGTCGTGGCGACCGGCTCCCTCGAGGGGTACAGCCGCGAGGGTGCGCAGGAGGCGATCATCGCCGCGGGCGGCAAGGCGGCCTCGAGCGTGAGCAAGAAGACGGACTTCGTCGCGGCCGGTCCCGGTGCCGGTTCGAAGCTCACCAAGGCCGAACAGCTCGGGGTCCGGATCATCGACGCCGAGCAGTTCCGCCTGCTGGTGACCGAGGGACCGGCGGCGCTCGGCGACGCGGCCGGGGACGAAATCGAGGACTGAGTCTGACTCAGGAGCACGTCCGGCGTCGGTCGGTGCGGTACGGCGCGCCTGTGTGTCCACCCAGTTCGGGGGACAAGTTGCAACGCGCACGTCCTCGGGAAGGCTATTCTCCTTACACTCGATAGAGCATCACCCGTCGTCTGCAGGGAGTCGACGGGACGGCCTTCCCGGGGGAGACCCGATTGCTGCTCATCGCCGCGGCTCTGCTCACCGCCTCGATGCACTCGCTCGGAGTGGTCGAGGCCCCAGTCGCGCCCGCCACCCCCTCCGTGGCCGTCGTGCACGCGATCGCGCGGGTCCCTGAGGGTGCCTCAGTACCCCGACCGGTCATGACCGGGGTACACCTGACCGCGTCGGTGTCCGTGTCCGGGCCGTCGGCGGCGGGTGGGGTCACCGTCGAGCACGGGCGGGCGTTCCTCACCGACCTGTCGTCGCTCAGCGGCGCGGACCTCCTCCGTGCCGGGCAGGACCGTCACGTGCTCGCGACCGCCGAGGACGACCCGCCGACCGCCGCCGAGGTCACCGCCTGGTGGTCCGGACTCACGGACGACGAGCGCGACACCCTGACGACCCTCGCGCCGTCCGTCGTCGGGAACCTCGAGGGCGTGCCCTACGCGGTCCGCGACCGTGCGAACCGGGCGGTCCTCGCCACGGGTCTCGCCGACCACTCGGCCGCGGCCGCCGTGACCGCGATGCTCGGCCAGGTCCGCGACGCGCTCGTGCACGAGGTCGGTGCACCGGACCGGTACCTCATCACGCTCGACACGCGAGGGGCCGGGCGCGCGGCCATCGCCGTCGGGGACCTGGACACCGCCGCCGACGTCACGGTCGTCGTCCCCGGCATGTTCTTCACCGTGACCGGCCAGATGGCGGACTTCACGAACACCGCGAACGACCTCTACACCGAGCAGGCGACCGTGGCCGGTCTGGCCGCGCCCGGCTCGGGCAACGGCGTCGCCGTCGTGGCGTGGATGGGCTACCGCACGCCGGACCTGTCGAACATCATGTCGCTCGGCATGGCCAAGACGGGCGGGGAGCGCCTCGCCCGGACGGTCGGCGGGCTCCGGGAGATCCGCGACGGCGAAGAACCGCGGGTGAACATCGTCGCCCACTCGTACGGGTCGACCGCGGCGCTCATGGCACTGGCCTCGGGGGAGATGAGCGCGGACACCCTGACGGTCCTGGGCTCGCCGGGGAGCGACGTGCGCACCTCGGCCGACCTGGCCGTCAGTGCCGGGCAGGTGTTCGTCGGGGACGCGCACAGCGACCCGATCGCCGGCTCCGGGTACTTCGGCACCGATCCCGGTTCGGCGGGGTTCGGCTCGACCGTGCTCGACCTGACCGGCGGCGTCGACGTGCAGGAGGCCGGCGAGGTGTTCCGCCGACCGGTCGGGCACAACGACTACCTCAAGCCGGGGACGGCGTCGCTGCACGACGTGGCGCTCATCGCCGTCGGCCGCGGGGATCTCGTCCGCGAGCAGGTCCGGCGCGGTGAGCGCGGTGGCGACGGGCTGCCGCAGGCGTCGCCGGACATGTACCTCGTCCGACCGCAGGACCTCCAGCCCCGCGACTGATCCTGGGTGGGAACCTGAGCGGCGGTGCAGCGTGGACTCGTTCCACGGCAGAACCAGTCCAGATCGTGACCGTACGGTGCCCTGCATGCGTGTGGTGCGATGGCCTGGTGCTCTCCTGACGTTCGTCGCGATGTCGGCGCTGGCCGGCATGCTCGTCGCCGTGGCGGTCACGCCGGGGGTCGCCGTCGCGGGCGAGAGCACGTCCGGGGCGGTGTCCTTCTTCGAGGACCTGCCGAGCTACCTCGACATCCAGACGCCGCAGCAGGTCTCCTCCGTCTACGCGGAGAAGGGCGGACAGCAGGTCAAGATCGCCTCGTTCTACGCCGAGAACCGCACGACCGTGGCGTCCGGGGCGATGGCGAAGACGCTCAAGCAGGCGGCGATCGACACCGAGGACCCCCGCTTCTACGACGAGGGCGGCATCGACGTCGTCGGCACGCTCCGCGGTGCGGCGGCGACGGTCGTCGGCGGTGACGTGCAGGGCGGGTCGAGCATCACCCAGCAGTACGTGAAGAACGTCCTCGTGCAGCAGTGCGAGGAGCTCACGGGCAAGGACGCCGCGGACACCGCGAAGAAGGTCGCCGCGTGCTACGAGGACGCCGCCGGGGTGACCCCGCAGCGCAAGCTCCAAGAGATGCGGTACGCGATCGCCGTGAACAAGAAGTACTCGAAGGACCAGATCCTCACCGGGTACCTGAACCTCGTCGGGCTCGGCGGCCGCGTGTACGGCGCCGAGGCCGGTGCCGAGTACTACTTCGGCGTGCACGCGAAGGACCTCTCGCTCGTCCAGTCGGCCACCCTCGTCGCGATCCTCAACAACCCGTCGAACCTGCGCATCGACCAGCCGTCGAACGCCGACAACGGCGCGAAGAACGGCTACGCCGCCACCAAGGAACGCCGCGACTACGTGCTGCAGCGCATGTACGTCCACCACGACATCACGAAGGCGCAGCTCGAGCAGGCGAAGGCGACACCGGTCACGCCGAAGATCACCGCCACGGCGAACGGCTGCTCCTCGGCCGCGACCGGGTACGACGCCGGCTACTTCTGCGACTACGTGCGCGACCAGGTGCTGCAGGACCCGGCGTTCGGCAAGACGGCCGCCGAGCGCATCGCGACGCTCGACACCAAGGGCCTCGAGATCCACACCTCGCTCGACCTCGACCTGCAGTCCCGGGCGCAGACCGCGCTGTCGACCTACGTCCCGTCGACGATGGCCGGCGTCGACGTCGGCGGCTCGAACGTCACCGTGGAGCCGGGAACCGGCCGGATCCTCTCGATGGTGCAGAACACGCAGTACACGCAGGGCGACACCTCGACGGCCGGGTCGACCGCGGTGAACTACAGCGCCGACAGCGGGTACGGCAACTCGGGCGGGTTCCAGACGGGCTCGACGTACAAGGTGTTCACGCTCGCCGAGTGGCTCGCCGCCGGGCACACGCTCTCGCAGTCGGTGTCGACGACCGAGCACACGTTCCAGAACTCGGAGTTCACGAACACCTGCCAGAACGTCAGCGGCGGGACCTGGCCGGTGTCGAACGCCGAGAACGTGCCGTCGTCGATGACCGTGCAGGCCGCGACCTCGGAGTCGATCAACACCGCCTACGCCGCGATGGGCAAGCAGCTCGACCTGTGCAAGATCGCGCAGCTCGCCCAGTCGATGGGCATCCACCCGGCGGCCGGCGGCGCGCTCGGACAGACCCCGTCGTCGATCCTCGGCGTGAACAACCTGTCCCCGATCGACCTCGCCGAGGCCTACGCGGGCTTCGCGAACGGCGGCGTCGTCTGCACGCCGACCGCCATCGACTCCGTCACCGAGTCGGACGGCACGAAGATCACCCCGACGCCGTCGTCCTGCACGCAGGGTGTCGCTGCCGACGTGGCCGGGACGGTCGACTACGCGTTGCAGGGCGTCCTCACCGGGTCCGGCACCGCCGCGAGCGCCAACCCCGGCGACAGCACCCCGAAGTTCGCGAAGACCGGCACCACCGACGGTGACGTGCAGAACTGGCTCGTCGCGTCGAGCACGAAGTACACGAACGCGACCTGGATCGGCAACGTCCAGGGCAACGTGAGCCTGGCGAACTGGCCGTTCCTGCAGGGGACCACCGGGTACAGCGCGAAGTTCGGCGTCGGCAAGTCGATGATGTCGTACCTCGACCAGACCGTCGGCGGTGGCACGCTGCCGGCTGCGGACCCGGCGATGATCGGTCAGGCCAGTCACACGTCGTCGAACGGATCGTCGGGCGCGTCCCAGGGCGACGCGGCGGCGACGCAGCAGCAGGGTCAGCAGACGGGACAGCAGCAGCCGGCGCAGCAGTCTCCACAGAAGCCGCAGGGGAAGCAGAAGGGCCACTGAGGCACCAATAGACTGGTGCGCAATCCACGAACCGATCGACGGAGCACCATGCCTGACATCACGAGCGAGCAGGTCGCCCACCTGGCGAACCTCGCACGTATCGCACTCACGCCCGAAGAGATCGAGAAGCTCACGGGGGAGCTGTCGCACATCGTCGACAGCGTCGCCAAGGTCACCGAGGTCGCCACCCCGGACGTCCCGGCGACCAGCCACCCCGTGCCGCTCGGCAACGTCACCCGAGCCGACGTGGTCGGTCCGACCCTCACGCAGGAGCAAGCGCTCTCGGGCGCACCCGACTCCGACGGCGAACGGTTCCGCGTGACGGCCATCCTGGGAGAAGAGCAGTGACCGACATCACGAAGCTGAGCGCCGCGGCGCTCGCCGACGCCCTCGTGGCGCGCGACGTCTCGAGCGTCGAGGCCACCCAGGCGCACCTCGACCGCATCCAGGCGGTGGACGGCGACGTCCACGCCTTCCTCCACGTCAACCAGAACGCGATCGCCGCGGCGAAGTCGATCGACTCCCGCCGTGCCGCCGGTGACGACCTCGGTCCGCTCGCCGGCGTGCCGATCGCGATCAAGGACGTCCTGTGCACGCAGGACATGCCCACGACGTCCGGCTCGAAGATCCTCGAAGGCTGGGTGCCGCCGTACGACGCCACCCCGGTCGCGAAGCTCCGTGCCGCCGGCCTCGTGCCGCTCGGCAAGACGAACATGGACGAGTTCGCGATGGGCTCGACGACCGAGTTCTCGGCGTACGGCCCGACGCACAACCCGTGGGACCTCGACCGGATCCCCGGTGGCTCCGGTGGTGGTTCGGCCGCCGCGGTCGCCGCGCACGAGGCACCGCTCGCCCTCGGCTCGGACACCGGCGGCTCGATCCGTCAGCCGGGCGCCGTCACCGGAACCGTCGGCGTGAAGCCGACCTACGGCGGGGTGAGCCGCTACGGCGCGATCGCCCTGGCCTCCAGCCTCGACCAGGTCGGCCCGGTGTCGCGCACCGTCCTCGACGCCGCGCTGCTGCACGACGTCATCGGCGGGCACGACCCGCGTGACTCCACGAGCATCCCCGACGCCTGGCCGTCGATGGCGGCCGCTGCGCGCGAGGGTCTGCAGGCGGACACGCTGCGCGGCCTGCGCGTCGGCGTGGTGAAGGAGCTCGCCGGTGGCGAGGGCTTCCAGGCGGGCGTCACCCAGCGCTTCCACGAGACGGTCGCCCTGCTCGAGTCGGCCGGTGCGGTCGTCGTCGAGATCGACGCCCCGTCGTTCGCCTACGCGATCAGCGCGTACTACCTGATCCTCCCGGCCGAGGCGTCGTCGAACCTCGCGAAGTTCGACTCCGTGCGCTTCGGGCTCCGCGTGACGCCCGAGAACGGTGCCACCGTCGAGGACGTCATGGCCGCCACGCGCGAGGCCGGTTTCGGTCCCGAGGTGAAGCGCCGCATCATCCTCGGCACCTACGCGCTGAGCGCCGGCTACTACGACGCCTACTACGGGTCGGCGCAGAAGGTCCGCACCCTCGTGCAGCGCGACTTCCAGGCCGCGTTCGAGCAGGTCGACCTGCTGGTCAGCCCGTCGGCCCCGACGACCGCGTTCCCGATCGGTGAGCGCATCGACGACCCGCTGGCGATGTACCTCAACGACCTGACGACGATCCCGGCGAACCTCGCCGGCGTCCCGGGCATGAGCATCCCGAACGGCCTCGCTCCCGAGGACTCGCTCCCCACGGGCGTGCAGCTCATGGCACCGCAGCGCGAGGACGCCCGGCTCTACCGGTACGGCGCCGCCCTCGAACGCCTGCTCGAGCAGCAGTGGGGCCGCCCGCTCATCGACAGCATCCCGGACCTCGACCAGAGTCAGCAGTCCGCTGCGCAGGAAGGTGTGATCTGATGGCGCAGAAGGACGCGCTGATGGACTTCGACGAGGCACTCCGGCTGTACGAGCCGGTCCTCGGGTTCGAGGTCCACGTCGAGCTCGCGACGAAGACCAAGATGTTCTCGGACGCGCCGAACTTCTTCGGTGGCGAGCCGAACACGAACGTGACGCCGGTCGACCTCGGGCTCCCCGGGTCGCTGCCGGTCGTCAACGCGCAGGCCGTGCGGTACTCGATCCAGCTCGGGCTCGCGCTCGGCTGCTCGATCGCCGAGTCCTCGCGGTTCGCCCGGAAGAACTACTACTACCCGGACAACCCGAAGAACTACCAGATCTCGCAGTACGACGAGCCGATCGCGTACGAGGGTGAGGTCGAGGTCGAGCTCGCCGACGGCACCATCTTCACCGTGCCGATCGAGCGCGCCCACATGGAAGAGGACGCCGGCAAGCTGACGCACGTCGGCGGTGCCACGGGCCGCATCCAGGGTGCCGAGTACTCGCTCGTCGACTACAACCGCGCCGGGGTCCCGCTCGTCGAGATCGTCACGAAGCCGATCTTCGGTGCCGAGGAGCGCGCACCCGAACTCGGTGCGGCGTACGTGCAGGTCATCCGTGACCTCGTCCGGGCGCTCGGCGTCTCCGAGGCCCGCATGGAACGCGGCAACCTCCGTTGCGACGCGAACATCTCGCTGCGTCCCCGCGGGCAGGAGAAGCTCGGCACACGTACGGAGACGAAGAACGTCAACTCGTTCCGGGCCGTCGAGCGGGCCATCCGCTACGAGATCCAGCGCCAGGCCGCGATCCTCGCCGCCGGTGGCTCGATCACGCAGGAGACCCGGCACTGGCACGAGGACACCGGTCGCACCTCGGCCGGCCGTCCGAAGTCCGACGCCGACGACTACCGCTACTTCCCGGAGCCCGACCTGCTCCCGGTCGTGCCGGACCCGGCCGTGATCGAGGAGCTCCGCGCCTCCCTGCCCGAGGCCCCGGTGGCACGACGCCGTCGGCTCAAGGGCGACTGGGGGTTCACCGACCTCGAGTTCCAGGACGTCGTGAACGGCGGGCTGCTCGACGAACTCGAGGGGACCGTCGCCGCCGGTGCCGCACCGCAGGCCGCCCGCAAGTGGTGGACGGGTGAGATCAGCCGTGTCGCGAACACGCGGGACGCCGCCCCCGGTGACCTCGTCTCGCCGCAGCACGTCGCCGAGCTCATCGCCCTCGTCGAGTCCGGTGACCTGACCGACCGCCTGGCACGCCAGGTCCTCGAAGGCGTCATCGCCGGCGAAGGGTCGCCGTCGCAGGTCGTCGAGTCGCGTGGGCTCAAGGTCGTGTCGGACGACTCGGCGCTCACCGCCGCGGTCGACCAGGCGCTCGCCGCACAGCCCGACGTCCTCGCCAAGATCAAGGACGGCAAGGTCCAGGCCGCCGGCGCCATCATCGGTGCCGTCATGAAGGCCATGCAGGGCCAGGCGGACGCCGCCCGCGTCCGCGAGCTGGTGCTGGAGCGCGCGCAGCAGTCGTAGTCCGGACCGAACGATCGACGGGAGGCGCGGTGCCAGCTGGCACCGCGCCTCCCGTCGATCCTGGGGACGCGTCAGCGACCCGGTGACAGGATGAGTCGTGTCCGCAACGATCCGCGCCATCGGTACCGCCGTCCCCGAGACGACACTCGAGCAGGCTGCGGTGCGCGACCTCTTCGCGTCGCAGCCCGACCTGGGCCGGCTCGGCAGGCGGCTCGTCCCCGCCGCGTTCGACGCCTCCGCCGTGGAGCACCGGCACACGGTGCTCGAGGAACTCGACAGCACGCGGCCGTCCGGTGCCTTCCGCGACGACCACGGCGTGCTGCGGTCCCCGTCGACCGGCACCCGGAACGACCGGTACCGCGAGCTCGCCCCGGCCCTGTTCGTGGCGGCCGCCCGCGACGCCGTGGACCGCGCGGGTGTGACACCCGAGTCGATCACGCACGTGGTGACCGTCTCGTGCACAGGGTTCACCCAGCCCGGCCCCGACCTCGACGTCGTCACCGAACTCGGCATCCCACGCACGGTCTTCCGCCAGCACATCGGGTTCATGGGGTGCTGCGCGGCGTTCCCGGCGCTCCGCATCGCTGCGGCGTTCGCCGAGTCCGTGCCGTCCGCCGTGGTGCTCGTCGTCTGCGCCGAGCTCTGCACGCTGCACGTCCGGGCGAGCGACGACCCGGACCAGATCGTCGCCAACAGCGTCTTCGGGGACGGTGCGGCGGCCGCTGTGGTCACCGCCGACGGCCCTGGCCTCCGCCTGGACGACTTCGCGACGACGGTCGTGCCCGAGGGTGCGTCCGAGATGGCGTGGAACATCGGCGACGAGGGTTTCGAGATGGTGCTCAGCACGGCCGTCCCGAAGCTCGTCGGCGCCACGGTCGCCGAGGCCGTCGCACCGCTGCTGTCCGCCGTGGGCTCCGCCGCCGTCGACGTCCCGACCTGGGCCGTGCACCCCGGAGGTCGCGCGATCCTCGACCGGACGCAGGTCGCCCTCGGGCTGCCGGACGCCGCCCTCGCGGCGAGCCGTGCCGTCCTCCGCGACCACGGGAACGTCTCGAGTGCCACGGTGCTCTTCGTGCTCCGCCAGGTGCTCGACGACGGCATCGACGACGGTGCCCCCGTCATCGCGCTCGCGTTCGGGCCAGGCCTGACGGTCGAGGCCGCCCGACTCACCGCCGTCGGCAGCACGCGACCGTCGATCCCGACCCGCGAGCAGGACGAACCGGCCAAGGCGGCGACCGCAGCGACCCGCGACCACGCGGTCGAGACGGCGACCACGGGCGTCTCGTGAGCCGCACCGAGGGGATCGACCCGCGCCTCCCGGCCGTCGACCTGACCACGCGCGCACTGGACCTCCACGAACTCATGGACGACCCGGACTGCGACCCGCGCGCGCTCGCGCGGACGTTCCGGCGCTTCGCCGTGGTGAACGCACTCGTGAGCGGCTGGCGCTCCGCGTGGCGGACGCACGTCGCGCCGGCGCTCCCCGCGAACGGGCGGGGACGCGTGCTCGACCTCGGGTGCGGCGGCGGCGACCTCGCGCGGGCGCTCGTCCGGTGGGCTGCCGCCGACGGGTTCGACGTCGAGGTCGTCGGGGCCGACCCGGACGCGCGGGCGATCGACGCGGCGACCCGCTCCACCCCGCGCGGCGTCACCTTCCGGCAGCAGTCGAGCGCCGAGCTCATCGCCGCGGGGGAGCGGTTCGACGTCGTCGTGTCGAACCACGTGCTGCACCACCTCGGCGACGAGGGGCGGCGTGGGTTCCTCGCGGACTCCGAACAGCTGGCGACGAGCCGCAGCCTGCACTCGGACATCCGGCGGTCGCGCTCGGCCTACCGGGCGTACGCGGTCGGTTCGACGTTGGTCGCGGCCGGCACCTTCGTGCGGGTCGACGGGTTGCGCTCGATCCGGCGGAGCTTCACGCTGCCGGAACTCCAGGACGTCCTGCCCACCGGGTGGCGGGCGGAGCGGGCGGCACCGCACCGGGTCCTCGCGATCCGCGACGCCTGACGTCCCCGGAGGGCGCTAGCGTCGCTGCATGGCCACGCCCCACCTGCACCGCGTCGCGGTCCTCGTGCTCGACGGGGCGAAGCCGCTCGACGTCGGGATCCCGGCGCAGGTCTTCTCGAACCGCCCGAGCATGCCGTACGAGGTCCGGGTGTGCGGCCCCCGCGTGGGACGCATCGCCGGGGGAGACGGCCTCGCGTACGCGGTCGACCACGGGCTGGACGCCCTCGAGTGGGCCGAGACGGTCTTCGTGCCCGGGTACCGGTTCCCCGCGGACACGCCACCCCCGGCAGACGTGGTGGCGGCGCTCGGGCAGGCGCACGAGCGGGGCGTCCGGATCGCGGCGATCTCCACCGGGGCGTTCGCCCTGGCCGCCGCCGGACTGCTCGACGGCCGCCGTGCGACCACGCACTGGCACTACACGCGGGTGCTCCGCGACCGGTACCCCGAGGTCGACGTGGACGAGGACGTGCTGTTCGTCGACGCCGGGTCGGTCCTGACGAGTGCGGGAGCGGCGAGCGGGATCGACCTGTGCCTGCACATCGTCCGGCAGGACCACGGGGTCGGGCTGTCGAACCACGTCGCACGGCGGCTCGTGAGTGCCCCGTACCGGAGCGGCGGGCAGGCGCAGTACGTCCCGCGGAGCATGCCCGAGCCCCTCGGAGACGTCTTCGCCGAGACGCGGGAGTGGGCGCTCCGGCACCTCGCCGACCCGCTGACGCTCGAGGTCCTCGCCCGGAACGCGACGGTCTCGCCGCGGACGTTCTCGCGGCGCTTCGTCGAGGACACCGGGTACACGCCGATGCAGTGGGTGCTCCGGGCTCGGGTCGACCTCGCACGGGAGCTGCTCGAGCGCTCGGACCTCGCCGTCGACCAGGTCGCCGAGCGGGCGGGGCTCGGGTCGGACGCCAACCTGCGGACGCACTTCCGTCGGATCCTCGGGACCTCGCCGACCGAGTACCGGCGGACCTTCCAGGACTGACCGCGTCGCCGCGGTGGTGGCGAGATCCTTTCGAACGCTGGCTTCCCAGCCACTGGAGCCGCGCCTCCCGGGCCGTGAGCATGGACCGCGGAACGAAAGGAAGTCCACATGACCCGCATCGCGATCAACGGCTTCGGCCGCATCGGACGCAACACCCTCCGCGCGCTCCTCGCCCGGGGAGGCGACGACCTCGAGGTCGTCGCCGTCAACGACCTCACCGCACCCGAGACGCTCGCCCACCTGTTCCGGTACGACTCCGCGCTCGGCCCGTTCGCCGGGACCGTCGAGGTCGACGGAGACACCCTCGTCATCGACGGACGGCGCATCCGCGTCCTCGCGTCGCGTGAGCCGGCCGAGCTCCCGTGGGGCGACCTCGGCATCGAGGTCGTGCTCGAGTCGACCGGCCGGTTCACCGCGCGCGACGCAGCGGCGGGACACCTGACCGCCGGAGCCCGCCGCGTCCTCATCAGCGCGCCAGCCACCGGCGCGGACGCCACCATCGCGTACGGCGTGAACTCCGACGTGTACGACCCGGCGGTGCACACCGTCGTCTCGAACGCCTCGTGCACGACGAACGCGCTCGCGCCGCTGGCGTCGGTGCTCGACGACCTCGCGGGCATCGAGCACGGGTTCATGACGACCGTGCACGCCTACACGCAGGAGCAGAACCTGCAGGACGGTCCGCACCGCGACCTGCGTCGGGCGCGTGCCGCGGGGGTGAACATCGTGCCGACGTCGACCGGGGCTGCCAAGGCCATCGGGCTCGTGCTGCCGCGGCTCGACGGCAAGCTGTCGGGTGACGCGATCCGGGTGCCGGTGCCGGTGGGGTCGATCGTCGAGCTGAACACCGTGGTGTCGCGCGACGTCACCGTCGAGGAGGTCAACGAGGCCTACCGTGCTGCCGCCGCGGGGCCGCTCGCGGGCGTGCTGGCGTTCACGGCGGACCCCCTCGTGTCGACGGACATCACGGGGCGGCCGGAGTCGAGCGTGTTCGACTCGCTGCTCACCCGTGTCGACGAGGGGCGGCACGTGAAGGTGGTCGCCTGGTACGACAACGAGTGGGGGTTCTCGAACCGGGTGGTCGACATGCTGGGGCTGCTGGCGCGCGCGTAGCGCGGCGCGCGCGGCGCGGCGGCGGTCTCGCCGAGTCTCGGCTCGGCGGACAGTTTCGCGGCCCAGCGGCCCGCATCTCGTCCGCCCGGCCGAGTCTCGGGACGCGCGACCACGGGATGGGCGCGAGCACGGTCGGACGGGAGGCGCGGTGCGGGCTGGCACCGCGCCTCCCGTCCGTGTGTGGTGACGTTTCGGGCTGGGCGACAGTTCACGGGTCCGCGCGGCCGTGAACTGTCGCTGGGCGCGAAATCTCGCGCGGGCGCGGCGCGGCGGCGCGCGCCGCGTCAGCGGATCAGCGCCGTGGTGCTCGCGAAGGCGCGGGAGCGCACGGCCTGCCGGTAGCGGTCGAGCGCGGCATCGTCGGCCCCGACGGACTCCAGCGCCGCCAATCCCGCCCCGAGCACGGGAGGATCGGTCACCCACGTCGGCACCGCTCCGGGCACCCGGACAGCGAGGCCGTCGACGACGCCCTCGACGAGCAGGGGATCCCGCGCTGCGAGCACACCGCCGCCGAGGACCACGGGCACCGGGCTCGCGGCCGAGCCACCCAGACCGAGACGCTCGAGCGCGACCGCGGCGAGCAGGACGATCTCCTCGGCCTGCCGCGCGACGACGCCGGCGGCCACGGCGTCACCCGCGCCGGCGACCTCGAACAGCACCGGGCACAGCCGGTTGAACACCCGCTGGTCGAGGCGGCCGAAGTGGACCGCCTCGGTCACCTCGCGGACGCTGCGGAGGCCCAGTGCCGCCGGGACGGCCGTGACCAGGGCCGTCGCCGGTCCGCGACCGTCGTCGGCGCGGGCTGCGTGCCACAGTGCACGGTTGCCGAGGTACGCGCCGCCGCCCCAGTCGCCGGAGACGTCCCCGATGGCGGGGAACCGGGCGGTGGTTCCGTCGGCCCGGACCGCGAGCGCGTTGATGCCCGTGCCGCAGACGACCGCGGCGGCGTCCGGCGACAGGGTCCCCGCCCGCAGCAGTGCGAACAGGTCGTTGTCGAGGACGTGCGGCGCGCCGCCGTCGGCCTCCCAGTGCGCGAGCGCCTCGGTCGCCGCGACGAGTTCGTCGTGCAGGTCGAGCCCGGCCAGGTACACGTGCGTCGTCCGGATCCGACGGTCGCCGAGGTCGCCGACGACCCGCGCCCGGACGTCGTCGAGGATCGGCCCGGCGACGTCCCACCCGCGGGTCTGCGGGTTCGAGCCGGGGCCCCGTGCGTGCCCGACGATCGAACCGTCGAGTGCGATCGCGACGACGTCCGTCTTGCTGCCGCCACCGTCGACGGCCAGGACGACGTCGCTCGGCGCCGGCGGGACGGGAGCGGGCGGACGGGTCGCTCGGGCGGTGCCGACGCCGCCCCCAGACGCTCCGGCTCCGTTCAGCCCGCCCACGTCAGCTGCTCCGATCGCGTCCACGGCAGGTGCTCCGCGTTCGCGGCCAGGAGCAGGTCGGTGAGCCGTTCGGCCTTGTCGACCTGCCCGACGAGCGGGTGCGCCCACATCGCGCGGAGCACGCGGTCGCGGCCTCCGTGCACGGCGGCGTCGAGGGCGAGGCGTTCGTACCCGGCGACGTGCGACACGAGTCCGACCATGTCGGCATCGAGCGGCGCGACGGGCAACGGTGTGATCGCCGCGCGGGTGACCCGGGCCGGGACCTCGATCACGTGGTCGTCGGGGAGGAACGGGAACGTGCCGTCGTTGCGCACGTTGAGGACCTGCACGTCACCGCGGTCGCCGAGGATCGAGGAGAGCACGTCGATCGCTGCCTCGGAGTAGTAGGCGCCGCCCCGCTGCTCGAGCTCGGCGGGCTTCGCCACGACGGACTCGTCCGCGTACTTCGCGAGCAGGGCCCGCTCGGTCTCCATCACGGCCTCGGCACGGGTGGGCGCGTGCAGCTGTTCCTCGAGCACGACGTCGTGGCTGTAGAAGTAGCGCAGGTAGTACGAGGGCACGGCGTGCTGCAGCCGGATGAGGTCGGCCGGCATGTGCACGCTCTCCGCCATCCGGTCGAGGGCACCGGTGTCGGCACGGAGCAGGTCGGACAGGACGTCGCGCTCGCCGGAGCCGTCCGTCACGTGGACGCCGCGCTCCCACGTCAGGTGGTTCAGACCGACGTGGTCGAGCCGGACGGCCGACGGAGCGACGTCGAACTCCTTCGCGAAGCGCCGCTGGAACCCGATCGCCACGTTGCAGAGCCCGACGGCCCGGTGCCCCGCTTCGAGCAGTGCACGGGTGACGATGCCCACCGGGTTCGTGAAGTCGACGATCCACGCGTCCGGCTTGGCGTACCGCTTGACGAGCGACGCGTACTCGAGCACGACCGGCACCGTGCGGAGTGCCTTCGCGAACCCGCCGGGCCCGGTGGTCTCCTGCCCGATGCAGCAGGCGTCGTGCGGCCAGGTCTCGTCCTGGTGCCGGGCGGCCTGCCCGCCGATCCGGAGCTGGAACATGACGGCGTCGGCGTCCGAGACCCCGGCGACGACGTCGTCCGTGACGTGGATCGTGCCCGGGTGGCCGGCGTGGGCGAACATCCGCTTCGCGACACCGCCGACGAGTTCGCGCCGGACGGGGTCGGGGTCGACGAGCCACAGCTCGTCGATGGGCAGCTGGTCGCGGAGCCGGGCGAAGCCGTCCACGAGTTCGGGGGTGTACGTGGATCCGCCACCGATGACTGCGAGTTTCACTGTGGTGCTATCCCTTCACGCCGGTGAGCGCGATGCCCTCGACGAATGCCTTCTGTGCGAAGAAGAAGATGATGACGACGGGCACCATGACGACGACGGTCATCGCCATCGTCATCGACCAGTCGGTGCCGTGTTGGCCGCGGAACGTGGCCAGCCCGTACGCCACCGGCCAGGCGGCCTGGTTCTCGGAGGCGTACAGGAGCGGGCCGTAGTAGTCGTTCCACGAGTGGAAGAACATGAAGATCGCCGCCGACGCGATGCCCGGGCGGGCCATGGGGACGACCACGCGCCACAGCACGCCCCACTCGCTGCATCCGTCCATGCGAGCGGCGTCCCCGTACTCCTTCGGGATCGTCATGAAGAACTGACGGAGCAGGAAGATGCTGAACGCGTCGCCGAGCAGGTTCGGCAGGATGAGCGGCCAGAGCGTGCCGGTGAGGTGCAGCTCGGACCACATCACGTAGACCGGCACCGCGGTGACCTGCGGGGGCAGGAGCATCGCGACGATGATCACGGTGAAGACCAGGTTCGCGCCACGGAACTTGATCTGGGCGAGCGCGTACGCCGCCGGGACCGAGCTGACGAGCATGAACGCGGTGGCGAGCACGGCGTACATCGACGAGTTGCCGAACCACTGCACGAGCGGCAGTTCGGTGAACACCCGGCCGTAGTTCGAGAAGTCGAACGGGCGCGGCACGATCGACGCGGTGAGTGCCTGGTTGCTCGACATCAGCGACGTCAGGATGACGAACACGATCGGCGCGATGGTCAGGACGCCGAGCGCGACGAGTGCGGCGTGCTCGGCGATCCAGACCAGCAGGCTGCGGCGCGGACCGCGGGGAGCCCGGGCGAGCGGGGACTGGGACACGGCGGTCATCAGGACTCCTCGGGTCTGAAGACGGAGATGCGGCGCATCGTGAGGACGAGCACCACGGCGGTGACCACGAACAGCACCACGGCCATCGCGGACGCGTAGCCGAACTGGAAGTTGGCGAACCCGTGCTGGTAGAGCAGCTCGGTGTAGGTGAGCAGCGAGGTGCCCGGGTAGCCGAGCTGCGCCGCGGTGCCTCCGCCGATCGTGGCCTTGCCGCTGGCGACGCCCGACGCGACGGCGGCCTCGGTGAAGTACTGCAGGGCGGCGATCACCCCCGTGACGGCGGCGAACCCGATGACCGGCGCGATCGTCGGCAGCGTGATGTGCCGTACCTGCTGGACGCCGTTCGCCCCGTCGAGCGACGCGGCCTCGTACAGGTCGCGCGGCACGTCGAGGAGCGACGCCAGGAAGATGATCATGATGTCGCCCATCACCCAGACGCCCATGATCACGAGCGAGGGCTTCGACCACGCGGGGTCGTTGAACCACAGCGGGCCGTCGATGCCGAACACCCGCAGGATCTGGTTCACGGGGCCGGTGCCGGGGTTGAACAGGAACACGAACGCGACGACGCTCGCGACGGGCGGCACCAGGGCGGGCAGGTAGAACAGCGTCCGCCAGAACCCGGTCGCCGTCTTCGCGCGGCTGAGCAGTCCCGCCACGAGCAGCCCGCAGACGATCCGGACCGGCACGAGGATGACCACGAACCACAGCGTGTTCACGACCGCGGGGCCGATCTGCGGGTCCTGGGTGAAGAGGAACCGGTAGTTCAGCAACCCGACGAACTCGGGTTCCTGCAGCTGGTTGTAGCGCGTGAACGAGTAGAAGATCGACGCGACGAGCGGGTACGCGAAGAAGATCACGAGGCCCGCCAGGGCCGGGGCGAGCATCGTCAGCGCGACCAGGCGACGGCGGGACTCGGCGGAGCGGCGCCGACGTGGCCGGCTCCCGGGGGCCGTCGAACGCGACCCGGCGCTGGCCGGCGGCCGGGAGGCGCGGGTGGGCCGCGCCTCCAGGCTGCCGGTCTCAGGGGTGGTGACGTCGGTCATGGTCACGGACCAGCCAGCTGGTTGGCGTTGTCGATGTCCGAGTCGAGCTTCTTGAGCTTGGCGTCGAGGTCGCCGCCGTTCTGCTGGTACGCCTGCCAGAACTTCGTGAAGGTGCCGATGTAGGCGGCACCGTCCGCGGTGCCCGGCGAGGTCATCGTGTCCTTGTCGCCCGCGACGTCGACGAAGGTCTTGTAGTTCTCGTCGACCTCGAGCTTCGGTGACTCGAGGGCCGAGGTGAGCGTCGGGATGTTCTTGAGCCCGTTGCCCATCGTGACCTGCGCGTCGGTGTTCGTGGAGAGGTACTTCAGCAGCGCCCAGGCCAGCTCGGGGTGCTTCGACCCCTTCGCGATGCCCGCCACGTTGCCCGCGATGTAGGTCGAACCGTAGTTGCCGAGGCCGTCCATCACCGGGGTCGGTGCGGTGCCGTAGTCGAGGTCCGGCTTCTGGTCCTTGATGAAGGCGGTCCGGTACTCGCCGTCGATCTGCATCGCGACCTGACCGGTCTGGAACGCGTTGTCGGCGGCGAACTCCTGGCCGAGCCCCGAGGTGAAGGCCTTCAGCTTGTCGTAGCCGATCTCGTCGACGAAGCCCTTCTGCCAGGTGATGAGCTTCTTCCAGGCGTCGGACGTGCCGATCACGCTGTTGCCCTTCGCGTCGAGCCACGATCCGTCGACCATCGGGGCCCAGTGCTCGGGGGAGTTCTCGTAGAAGTCGATGAGCGGGTTGAAGCCGAGCTGCTTGATCGACCCGTCGGCGTTGTACGTGGTGAGCTTCAGGGCGTCGGCCTTGAGCTCGTCGAGCGTCTTCGGCGGGGTCGTGATGCCCGCCTTCGCGAGCAGCGGCTTGTTGTACATGAGCGCACTGACGTCGGCGAGGGCCGGCAGGGTGCAGCGCGTGCCCTTGTACTGCGTGTACGACTGCACGGCCTTCGGGATGTCCGACAGGTCGACCTCGTCACGCTTGATGTACGGCGACAGGTCGCGGAAGGCGCCCGAGGAGCAGAAGCTGCCCACGATGGCGGTCGAGTACGACAGGCCCACGTCGATGTTCTGGCCGGACGAGATCGCCTTCTGCAGCTTCTCGTCGTCCTGGCCGGCGTGGATGTCGACCGTGACGCCGGGGTTCTCCTTCTCGAAGCCGGCGACGGCGCTCTTCACGACGCCGGCTTCGCGCCCGGTGAAGAAGTGCCACAGGGACACGGTGCCCTTGAGCTCCTTCGGTGCGCTCTTCTCGATCGAGTCGGCGCTGCTGCCGGAGCTGCAGCCGGCGACGACGAGGGCGCCCACGGCGGCGACGGCCGTGGCGGTGACGATGCGGCGGAACGTCCGGCGGTGCGGGACGTTCGGTTGGGGGAGGGACACTGCGGTACTCGCTCTCTGGTCTCGCTCCGACGCGGTGCGGTCGGGGTGCCGCACGCCGGACGGATCCGGGCGTGCGACGTCGTCCCCGGGCGCGCCGAAGAGCCCTGGGACAGGGCCGGGTGATGGTGCCTCGAGTGGTGCGGGTGGGGTGGTGCTGGTCAGGGGCGCTCGGCCGGGTCCGGTGCGGGCACATCGTCGCTGATGCGCTCGAGCCGGTCCGCGAGCGCGGTGCGGACGACGTCGATGAGGACGTGCCGCGCACCGTGCAGGACGGGGGTGTCGGGGACGCCGGGGGCCACGACGGCGGTGGACCAGCGCGTGCGGGTCCGGAGCCAGGCGGTCACGGCGGCGGCCAGGGCGGGTCCGCCCGCGATCCCGGTCGGGCCGTGCAGCACGACCGTCTCGGGATCGGCGACGGCGAGGGCGGGGAGCACGTTGTGCCCGACGCGCTCGCCGAGGGCGGTGGTGAACGGGTGCTGCTCGGGGAGCCCGGGCAGCTGCGGGAGCACCTGGCGCCAGTCGGCAGCGGTGCCGTCCGGTGCCGTGATCCCGTGTTCGGCGGCGAGTGCGATGATCGCGGACTCGGAGATGAGGTCCGCGACGATCGTGGCCGTCGGGTCGATGGAGCGTGCGTCTGCGGGCACGCCGAGGTAGCCGATCTCGCCGGCGGCACCGGACGCGCCGGTGTGCAGGTGGCCGCCGAGGTCGAGCGCCATGCCGAGGCCCTCGGCCATCCAGAACAGGGCGAACGACCCGGGGGTCCGTCCGGCGCCCATGTTCCGTTCGGCGATCGCCGCGAGGTTGGCGTCGTTCTCGATGACGACGCGGACCCCGAGTGCGGCGGAGAGCGTCGCGGCGACCCTGTCACGGGGCCAGCCGGGCAGGCCGTCGGTGAAGATGAGGGTGTCGGTCGCGTGGTCGACGCTCGCCTGGACCCCGATGCCCACCGCGGTGACGAGGTCCGGGTCGACGCCCGCGGCCGCTGCGGCCCGGGAGATCGCGGCGGCGACGATGTCGGCACCGGGCGCGCGCATCTCGGCCGGGGACATCGTGTGGGTCGCGACCGGGAAGGTCCGGCCCGCGGCGTCCACCACGGTGCTGCGGACGTCGACGAGCTGGACGTCGACCGCCACGCCGAGGTCGCGGTCGGTGATCGCTTCGTACACCACCGCGCTCGGGCCCCGGCGACCGGCCTGCGATGCGGTCCCGGCTTCGCGGATGAGGGCCGCCGCCTCGAGCCGCCGGATGATCTCGGCCGCGGTCGGCTTGCTGAGCCCGGTGCGCTGGGCGATCTCGTTGCGGGTGAGCGGCCCGTCGTCGAGCAGGAGCTCGAGCGCGGCCCGGTCGTTGAGGACACGCAGGAGGCCGGGCTGGCCGGGGGTGCGTCCTCGTGTGGTCATGTCGAGGACTGTAACGGACAACCTTCTTTACTGAAAGGTTTGTTTACCGATTCGAAACACGCGTTCCGCTCCGCGAAACGTGCGGAGCGGAACGCGCGGCGAGGAACGAGCGGAGCGGAACGTCCGACGTCGCTGAGCCCTACGGACGCAGGAGCACCTTGATCGCGCGACGCTCGTCCATCGCGCGGTACGCCTCCGCCGCCTCGTCGAGCGGGAGCTCGAGGTCGAAGACGCGGCCCGGCTCGATCGCACCCGAGAGCACGTCCGGCAGCAGCTCGGGGATGTACTTGCGCGCCGGGGCCATGCCGCCCGCGACGGTGATGTTCGTGTCGAAGAGGTACCGCGTGCCGATCGTCGGCACCCCGTGCGGGACCCCGACGAAGCCGAGGTTGCCACCCGGGCGGACCGAGTGCAGTGCCTGGTCCATGCTCTCCTCGGTGCCGACGGCCTCGACCGCGCAGTCGGCCAGGTCGCCGTCGAGCAGCTCGCGGATCGCCGCGACGCCCTCCTCGCCACGCGCCTCGACGACGTCCGTCGCGCCGAACTCGCGCGCGAGCGCCTGTCGGTCGGCGTGCCGGCTCATCGCGATGATCCGCTCGGCACCGAGCCGCTTCGAGGCGAGGACGGCGGACAGCCCGACCGCGCCGTCGCCCACCACGACGACCGTCTTGCCGGGGCCCACGGCTGCGGACACCGCGGCGTGGTGCCCGGTGGAGAAGACGTCCGACAGGGTGAGGAGCGAGGGGACGAGCGCCGGGTCGACCGGGCCCGGCACCGCGACGAGGGTCGCGGAGGCGTCCGGGATGCGGACGTACTCGGCCTGGGCGCCGCCGACCGGGTCGCCGTACGCGTCCTTCCCGCCGAAGCCGGACAGGTGGTCGCAGCCGGTCGTCATGCCGTGGCGGCAGGCCTGGCACGTGCCGTCGTTCATGGTGAAGGGGGAGATGACGAAGTCGCCGACGTGCAGGTCCGTGACGGCGTCGCCCACCGCGACGACCTCGCCGACGAGCTCGTGGCCGATCGGACGCGGCTGCTTCGTCGGCGTGACGCCCCGGTACGGCCAGAGGTCCGACCCGCACACGCACGCCACGACGACCTTGACCACGACGTCCTTCGGCGTGATGAGGTCGGGCTGGTCGCGGTCCTCGACACGGATGTCGTTCGGGGCGTGGATGATCGCAGCGCGCAAGGGTGTGCCTTCCGTCGAGATGGTGGGGTGTGCGGCCGGTCGACGTCGTCCGGACCCGGGACGACAGTACCCTCGTGCGGGTGGACGACGACCGGTACGGCAGTGACGTGCTCTCGGGCGACTGGCGCTCGCGCGGGGTGCAGAAGGTGCGGCAGGTGCCGCTCGAGCGGGACATGGTCCTCGAGGACCCGACGACCGGCTGGGCCGGCGCCGTGGTGCGGCTCGAGGCCGGCAACGTGGAGCTCGAGGACTGGAAGGGACGCACCCGGTCGTTCCCCTTCAGCGGGCAGTTCCTGCTCGAGGGCGAGCTCGTCACGCTGGGCCGCCCGCAGGCACCGGTGGGGCGGTCTGCCGCCGCTGCACCGCCGGTCGGGAGGCGCGGCTCGGCCCCGGCGGTCCGGCACGCGTCCGACGGCGGTCGCCTCCGCACCGCGTCCGGATCGTTCGCCGTGGAGTCGCAGCGTGCCCGGGTGGCACTGCCCTCCCGGATCATGGTGGAGGGCAAGCACGACGCCGAACTCGTCGAGAAGGTCTGGGGAGCCGACCTCCGGGTCGAGGGCGTCGTCGTCGAGGAGCTCTCCGGCGTCGACAACCTGGCCGACGTGCTCGACGACTTCCGGCCGTCGCGCGACCGTCGTGTCGGCGTGCTCGTGGACCACCTCGTGCCGGGCTCGAAGGAGTCCCGCTTCGCCGACGCCGTGATGCGGGGGAAGTGGGGCGCGCACGTGCTCGTCGTCGGGCACCCGTTCGTCGACGTCTGGCAGTCGGTGAAGCCCGCCCGTGTCGGACTCCAGGCGTGGCCGACGATCCCGCGCTCGATCGAGTGGAAGAAGGGCATCTGCCAGGCGCTCGGGTGGCCCGCCGCCGAGCAGGCCGACATCGCCCGGGCCTGGCAGCGGATCCTCGGGCAGGTGCGCACCTTCGCCGACCTCGAGCCGCAGTTGCTCGGTCGTGTCGAGGAGCTCATCGACTTCGTGACCGAGCCGAAGGACTGACGACCCGGCCGTTTCGTCGACTTCCGCGGGATGCCGGGGGTGATCCGCGCCTCCAGGCCTACGCTTGGAGCATGGACGGCATCGACGGACGCGTGCGCAGCGCTGTCGAGGTCTGGCTGCGCTGGCTGCCCCGCTGGCAGATCGGCACCGCGCGGCCCCGGACTCGCATCTGCCGCAAGTGCACCGGTTCGCCGATCGCCACCGCCGCGGGCTTCGGACCGGACGTGCCGCACGCCGTCCAGCACGCGTTGATCGGCCGCATCTCGACGATCATCGAGGACGCCGTCGACGACTACACCGCCAAGAACCTGCCCCTGCTGCAGCGCGAACTCGAGCGGGCCGCGGCACGCAAGCGTCACGCCGGGTACCAGCCGACCGAGGGCCTGCAGCCGGAGTTCCAGGGCCTCGACGTCGACCCCGAGCCGTCGCCGGGGGAGCCGTTCCTCTTCACGCTCGGCGAGCTGACCGGCACGGGCGCGCACGAGCAGGCGCCACGCGAACCGTTGTCGGACGAGGCGAAGTCGGCGCTCCGTCACGAGATCGCCCTCTCCGACGAGTGCGCTCGTTCCACCGGCACGGCGGTCTGCCTGGCGCTCATCGACCACCGGCCGCGGATCGCCGAGGCGGTCGAACGACTCGTCGAGCCGCAGATCGAGGCCCTGGTGTCGGACATGTTCCGCGGGTTCGACGGGCCGGAGGCACCGCGCGCCGGGCCGGAGGCACCGCGCGCCGGGCTGTTCTGACCGGTGTGCGGTCGGGGCGGGCGCACCTGACGGTCAGCGCTCGGCCGACACCGCCCCGCGCTGCCGACGTCGGCCGACGGCACCGATGACGAGTCGAGCGACCCCGCGCCACCCGAGCAGGAACACCCCGAGCACGATCGTCGCGACGATCACGAACGAGATCGGCAAGGGGTTGCCGTCCACGTCGCCCTGGCCCGTCGCCACCCGGATCGCCAACCCGACGAACACCGTGAGGACCCACACGACGACGCCCGTGGGCCAGAAGCGCAGCGGGCGAGCCCACGCTCCGCTCGTCACGTAGGCGATCGCCCACCCGGCGAGGAACGGGTAGGCGGTGGTCCACAGCGCGAAGGCGGAGTTCGCCTCACCGTGCGAGGAGCGCCCGATCAGGGCGAACAGGACGATGAGCACGACGTCGATCACGGCTGCGAGCCAGCCCCAGGTGCGTTCGGTCACACCCCATTCTCGCAGTCGGCGATGGTCGCCGGTGGCCGTCACCGGACCTGTGGACAGGACACGTCGTCCACAGGTCTCCGCCATCCCACCGCACCGTGCGAGCGCACCGACACGATCGACCGATGACCGGGTCACCTTCGTTCCCTGCCGTCCCAGACTGTCCCTGGACCGTGGTCAAGGACGGCCACCCCGACACGGCCAGGGCCATCCGTGCGCGAGCCCGCGCCGGTGAGCTCCGACGGATCGCGCACGGTCGGTACGTCCCCGCCGACACGTGGGATCTGCTCCGACCGGAGCAGCGGCACCACGTCCTGGTCCGATCGCTGGTCGACCGCATCCGACCGCGCTTCGTGGTGTCGCACCTGTCCGCCGCCGCCGTGCTCGGCGTACCGTTCCTCGGACCCTGGCCCGGACGCGTCCATCTCATCCGGCCAGGGACGGATGCACGCACGACCAGTGCCACCTTCGTCGTGCACGCCGACTTCGACCCCGAGATGCTCGGCACTTGGCAGTTCCGGAGGGACGACCTCCGAGTGACGGACCACGATCGGACCGCCGTCGACCTCGCCGTGTCCTTGCCGTTCCTCGACGGTGTGGTGGCGCTCGACCGGCTCCTGCGACTCGGCGCCGATGCGCGGGCGGTGCAGGACGGCATCGAGCGCCGTTCGGTCCGAGGACGTCGGCGTGCACTGCGCTCGCTGGAGTTCGCGGACACGGGAGCGGACACACCGGGGGAGTCCGTCGCGCGGGTCCGGCTCGACGAGTACGGAGCGCCCACTCCGGTCACGCAGCACCGTTTCCGGGAGCGCGGGCACCCCGACATCGTCGTCGACCTCTGGTTGCCGGACATCGGGGTCGTGATCGAGTTCGACGGGGAGGTCAAGTACCGGGACCGCGGCATGCGCGCCGGGGCCTCCGCCGAGGACGTCGTGATCGCGGAGAAGTACCGCGAGGACCGCCTGCGTGCGTTCGACGAGGTCCGCCAGGTCATCCGGCTGGACTGGCGTGACCTCTGGAACGAGGCGTCGTTCCGTGGCAAGCTCCGTCGGGCGCACGTCCCGATGCGCCACTGACACGCACCGTGCGAGGGTGTCGGACGGACGGCGCGAGGTTCCGCGCAGTGTGCGAGGGCGCGCGCATCCCACAGTGCGCGGAACCTCGCACACTGCGGCCAGCGCGCGCGCCGCCCACCCGCACGCCGCGTTCACGCGCTCGTCACCTCCGGTTCGCCGGCGTCCGGCACGATCGGCGGATGACGTCGACCGCGCAGGCACCGACGGGCCGGATGGTCGCCACCGACGCTGCCCCGGACGCCGGGCGCGTCGTACGCCGGCCCCGCCTCGTCGCCCACCGGGGTGCGCCGCGCGTCCGGCGCGAGAACACCCTGCCGGCCATCGCCGTCGCCGAGGCCCTCGGCGCGGACACCATCGAGGTCGACGTCCGCCGCACCGCCGACGGCGTCGCCGTGCTGCTCCACGACGAGACCCTCGGCCGGATGTGGGGCGACGCCCGACCCGTGTCCGAGGTGGACTGGTGCGACGTCGCCCGGCTCGGGAACGGCCTCGACCGGATCCCACGGCTCGACGCCGCACTCGAACGGCTCGACGGCTGCCGGACCTCGCTGCTCGTCGACCTGACCGACCCGGAGGACGCCCTCGTCGCCGCGCGGACCGTCGCGGCGCACCGGGGGAGCACCGGCGTCGCGTGGTGCGGCGCGCCCGACGCGATGGCGGCGGTCCGCGAGGTCCTCCCGGACGCCGACGTCTGGCTCGCGTGGGAGTCGCTCGAGGCGCCGACCGCGGAGGACCTGGCGCCGCTCGCGCCCTCGACGCTGAACCTCGACGTCGCGTTCGTCACGCCGCGCACCGTCCGGGCCGCGCACGACCTCGGCCTCGTCGTGTCGGTGTGGACCGTGGACGACCCCGAGCCGGCCGTGTGGGCCGCGATGTCGGGCGTCGACTCGATCACCACGAACGACGTCGCCGCGGTCCGGGCGGCACTCGCAGCGGCGGAACGGGACGGTTGGCCCGCGCGCGACCGCGAGCCGACCGAGACCGAGGTGGCCTCCCGCGCCGAGGCACTGGCGCACCGGATCGCCCACGAGGTGATCGCCTTCACCCGCGAGCACCCCGTCGGCGAGGTCACCACGAAGGCGCACCCCGCCGACCTCGTCACCGACGTCGACCGGCTCGTCGAACAGCACGTCCGTTCCCGCGTCCGGACGGTGTTCCCGACCCACGGGTTCACCGGCGAGGAGTACGGCGACGCACCCGGCGACCGGCACCGCTGGTACCTCGACCCGGTCGACGGGACGACGAACCTCGCGAACGGGGTGCCGTGGACCTCGATGTCGCTCTGTCTCACCCGCGGCGGGCGTCCGCTCGTCGGCGTCGTCGCCGATCCGTGGCGCGGTGAGGTGCTCGAGGCCCGGAGCGGTCGCGGCGCCACCCTCCGCGACCGGACGCTGCGGCTCGACGACGCGCCGCGGCCCCTCGCCGGCGCCGTGGTCGGCACCGAGCTCGACGGGCACCGGCCGTGGCCCGGGTTCGGCGCGTTCCTCGACGCCCTCGCGGCCCGCTCGTGCACGCTGCGGGTGCAGGGGTCCGGCACGCTGACGATCGCGCAGGTCGCGGCCGGGCGGGGGATCGGCGGGTGCGTGTCGGCGTTCGACCCGATCGACCACGGTGCTGCGGTGTTGCTCGTGCACGAGGCCGGCGGCCTCGTGCTCACCCGGGAGGGCCCCGTCGACGGGTTCCCGCCGGCGGGGGAGCCGTTCCTGGTGGCGCACCCGGGTGCGGCTGACGAACTGCACGCCGTGTGGACGGCAGCGCTCGCCGCCGTCTGAGCGTCCCCCCTGTGGGCCTGGAGGCGCGGTGCGGGCCCGACCCGCGCCTCCCGGCCCACAGGTGGGCGCGTGACGAACCGCCGGCTCTCGGGTGACTCTGTGCGGGCGTTCAGTCAGTGGTCGCCGGCGCTCCCTAGGGTGGCAGTCCACGGCACCGCTCCACGGCGGGCCGCACTGCTCCGCCGACGGCGGGGCGCACCCGAAGGAGCATCGACCATGGGATTCCTCGACCGCCTGCTCGGACGTCCGGAGCGCGACCAGAACGGCGCCGCGCAGCAGAACCAGTGGGGACAGCCGCAGCAGCCGCAGCAGCAGGGGTACCGCTACGGGCAGCAGTCCTACCACCAGCCCGCGCCCACGGGAGCGCCGGCGGCCGGCGGCCAGTACGGTGCGCCGCAGTGGGGCGGCGGCGACCCGACCGGTGGTCAGCAGGCGTCGACCGACGACGAGCGTGCGGTCGAGCGCTACCGCTACCTGCTCCGCACGGCACCGCCGGAGCGCATCGAGGAGGTCCACGCCGAGGCCTTCGCGAAGCTGACGGACGAGCAGCGACGGATGGTCTACGACGAGTTCACCCGGTCCGCGCCAGCTGGTGAGGCCCCGCGCGGCGACGACCCGCGCTCCCTGGCCCAGGCCGCGACGCGCTCGGAGATCCGGCAGCCCGGGTTCATGGAGCGCTCGCTCGGCGGTGTCGGGAACGGTCGCGGCGGGATGTTCGGCGGTGCCGGGCAGCGCTCCGGTCCTTCGTTCGGCAGCATGATCGGCGCCTCGATCCTCGGGACGGTCGCCGGCTACGTGATCGGTTCGGCCATCATGAGCGCCTTCCTGCCGGACCCCGGATCGTTCGACGGCGGTACCGATGCTGCGGGTGACGGTGGTTCGGAGGACACTGGTGCCGACTCCGGTGACGGAGGCGCGTCCGACAGCGGCGCGTCCGACGGCGGCGGGTTCGAGAGTGCGGGCTGGGGCGACAGCGGATCCGACTTCGGCGGTGGCTTCAGCGACTTCGGTGGTGACTTCGACGTGTAGCGCGTCGCGGTCGGCGCCGACCATCTGATATGTTCCATGCTCGACAAGGGAGCGACATGGCCATCATCGAAGCCTCCGGGCTGACCAAGACGTACCGATCGAAGTCCGGTCCCGTGCACGCACTGGCCGGGCTCGACCTGGTGGTGCCGCAGGGCACCGTCAAGGCGCTGCTCGGGCCGAACGGTGCCGGCAAGACCACCACGGTGAAGGTGCTGACCACGCTCATCACGCCGGACAGCGGCACGGCGACGATCGACGGCATCGACGTCATCGCCGACCCGCAGGCCACCCGGCGTTCCATCGGGGTCTCCGGCCAGTACGCCGCGGTCGACGAGAACCTGACCGGGTTCGAGAACCTCGAGATGATCGGGCGGCTCTACCACCTCGGTCGTCGGACGGCGCGGGAACGGGCGCGCGAGCTCATCGACGTCTTCGACCTGGCCGAAGCCGGGGACCGCCCCGTGAAGGGCTTCTCCGGCGGCATGCGGCGGCGGATCGACCTCGCCGGCGCCCTCGTGATGAACCCCCGCGTGCTGTTCCTCGACGAGCCGACCACCGGGCTCGACCCGCGCAGTCGGCTCGCGCTCTGGGGCATCATCGAGGGGCTCGTGGCCGAGGGCACGACGGTGTTGCTCACCACGCAGTACCTCGAAGAAGCCGACCAGTTGGCGGACGACATCGCGGTGATCGACGGTGGGACCGTCATCGCCGAGGGCACCTCCGACCACCTCAAGGCCCAGGTCGGTGGCCACCGGGTCGTCGTCACGCTGGTCGACCAGACCGATGCGGACGCCGCCACGACCGTCCTCCGTCGCTACGGCGTCGGCGAGGTCGAGGCCTCCGGCGACGGCCGGACCCACGCCATCGCGGTCGAGGCCGGACCCTCGGCACTGCAGCGGGTGCTCGCCGACCTCGGTGACGCCGGCATCGAGCTGCACGACGCCGGCATGCGACGCCCCACCCTCGACGACGTGTTCCTCCGGCTCACCGGCCACGCGGCGACGGACGACGATGCGGTCGACCCGGCTGCCACGAAGCAGAAGGAGGCGGCACGATGACCGCCACCACACCCGCCACGGCACTCGGCCGCCAGCTGCCCGTCGTCGTCACCTCGCCCGCGGCGGTCTGGTTCGAGGACGGCTGGACGGTCACGAAGCGGAACCTCATCAAGATCAAGCGGTCGCCGGACATGCTCGTGTTCGCGGTGCTGCAGCCGATCATGTTCGTCCTGCTCTTCAGCCAGGTCTACGGCGGCGCGATCCAGGTGCAGGGGACCGACTACACGCAGTTCCTGATGGCGGGGATCTTCGCCCAGACGGTCGTGTTCGGCGCGACGTTCTCCGGATCGGCGATGGCGCAGGACCTCAAGGAAGGGCTGATCGACCGGTTCCGCACGCTCCCGATGTCGGCGTCCGCGGTGCTCGTCGGCCGGACGAACTCCGACCTGGTGCTGAACGGCATCTCGATGGCGATCATGATGCTCACCGGGCTCGCGGTCGGGTGGCGGGTGAACTCGTCGCCGCTGGAGTTCCTCGCCGGCATCGCCCTGCTGCTGCTGTTCAGCTACGCGTTCAGCTGGGTGATGGCGCTGCTGGGCATGAGCGTCAAGACGCCCGAGGTCATCAACAACGCCTCGTTCATGATCCTGTTCCCGTTGACGTTCATCTCGAACGCCTTCGTCCCGAGCGACACGCTGCCGCTCGTGCTGCGGGTCTTCGCGGAGTGGAACCCGGTGTCGTCGCTCGTGC
Source organism: Curtobacterium sp. GD1 (assembly GCF_020882855.1). Lineage (NCBI taxonomy): Bacteria > Bacillati > Actinomycetota > Actinomycetes > Micrococcales > Microbacteriaceae > Curtobacterium > Curtobacterium sp. GD1. The sequence goes on from NZ_JAFEVQ010000026.1 coordinate 36,517, forward strand.
AGGCCGCCCGCGAGCTGTTCGGCAACGTCGGCTCGGCACCGGTTCCGGACATCTGGACGATGCAGCACCCGATCGTGACGGTGCTGATCGGGATCGCGGTGATGCTGGTGGTGTTCGTGCCGTGGTCGGTGAACAAGTACACCCGGATCAGCTCGAAGTAGGGCTCAGAGGAGCTTCCGCTGGAGCGCCCACGCCGTGAGTTCGTGCCGGTTCGACAGCTGCAGCTTCCGCAGGACCTTCGACACGTGCGTCTCCACGGTCTTCACCGAGATGAACAGGTCCGCGGCGACCTCCTTGTAGGCGTACCCGCGGGCGATGAGCCGCATCACCTCCTGCTCGCGCGCGGACAGGCGGTCGAGTTCCGTGTCGACCTGCGCGGTCTCGCCGCTCACCGCGCCGAACGCGTCCAGCACGAAACCGGCCAGCCGCGGCGAGAACACCGCGTCCCCCTCGGCCACGCGGTCGATCGCCTCGGCGACGTCGGCCTCCGACGAGCTCTTGGTGATGTACCCGCGCGCTCCCGCCCGGATCACCCGCACCACGTCGTCCGCCGCGTCCGAGACGCTCAGCGCGAGGAACCGGGTGTCCGGGTGGCCCGGGGCGGCGCGTGCGATCACCTCGGCGCCACCACCGCCCGCACCGCCGGGCAGGTGGACGTCGAGCAGGACGACGCGCGGTCGGGTCGCGGCGACGAGGTCGACGGCCTCGTCGACGGTCGCGGCCTCACCGACGACCAGGAGGCGCGGCGGCAGCCCGGCGCGCACGCCGGCCCGGAAGATGGAGTGGTCGTCCACGATGGCGACGGTGAGCGGTGCGGCCTGCGGCTGCGCGGTGGGGTCGTCGGTCACGGGTGCTCCTCGGTCGGCCGGTCGGGGGCGGTCAGGGGGAGGACCAGACGGACCTCGGTGCCGGTGCGTCCCGGCCCCGGCGCGATCGTCGCGGTGCCACCGATGCGCTGCATCCGGCCGACGATCGATTCGCGGACGCCGTAGCGGCCCTCCGGGACGGCCGCGGGGTCGAAGCCCGGCCCGCGGTCGCCGATGGTGACCTCCACGCGGTCGTGGGCGGTCTCGGCGTACACCCGGACGGTCCCGCCGGCGTGCCGAGCGGCGTTGAGCATCGCCTCGCGGGCGGCCGCGACGATGCCCTCGGGCAGGTCGGCGCGCGCCGGACCGATCGCGATCACCTCGACCTGCGCCGGGTACTCGGTCTCGATCTCGACCGCGGTCGCCCGGAGCTGGGCCCCGAGGTCGGCGGTCGGCTCGGCCTGCTCGGCGAACAGCCACGACCGGAGTTCGCGCTCCTGGGCCCGCGCGAGCCGTGCGGCGTCGGAGCCCGGCTCGGCCCGCTGCTGGATGAGCGCCAGGGTCTGCAGGACGGAGTCGTGCAGGTGCGCCGCGATCTCGGCCCGCTCGACGTCCCGAACGCGGGCGGCGCGCTCCTCGGCGAGGTCGCGGACGAGCCGGACCACCCAGGGCGCGACCACGACGGCGACGCCGAGCAGCACCGCGGTGGCGGCGGTGAGGACCGTCCAGACGTTCGGGTGTGTGCTCGAGGTGAAGAACAGCAGGATGCCGAGCACGACGAGCACGAGCGCGCCGAGGGCCCGGACGACGAGGGCGGAGGACCCCGCGGTGCGGACGTTCCGGAGGGCGTCGAGTTGCCGCCACGCGAGTGCCGCTCCGGTGGCGACGACGATCGCCGGCACGATGAACGCGAGCGGGACGTCGGCGCCGAGCCGTGAGGCGACCATCGCGCCGCCCGCCGTCAGCAGGGCGATGCCGAGCAGGATCTCCACGACCGGCGCCCGGCGCGCGTGCTCGTCCGGCGCGGCCTCGGCCTCCGCTGCGGGACGGGTCAGCACCGCCCGCAGGGACGTCGGCGTCGCCGGACCCTGGCTCGGCGTCGTCGCCCAGAGCCAGGCGTAGAGCAGGACACCGGCCCCGCCGCACACCGCCAGCACCGCGGTCGCGAGCCGCACCGCGCCGACGGGCAGCCCGGTGTGGGCAGCGAACCCACCGCACACGCCTCCGACGACCCGGAGGGCCGGGCGGGACATCGTGGCGGTCGGCATGGGCCAATCCTGGCACCCCGGGTCCGCCGATCGCGGGCTCGGGGGCGGGGATCAGGGGACGATCAGGGTGAACCCCGATGGTGCCGACCGTCGGCGGCCACGATGCTGGTGGCCATGACGCAACAGGACACCGGCGGCCCCGCGTCGGCGACACGGTTCTTCGACTGGATCCGGGGCATCCACGTCACCCGGTCCGACGACCGCTGGCTCGCCGGCGTGTGCGGCGCCGTCGCCGAGCGCACCGGGCTCGACCCGCTCGTGGTGCGGGGCGTCGCGATCGTCGTGGCGCTCCTCGGCGGCCCGGTGTTCCTCGCCTACGCGGCGGGGTGGGCGCTGCTGCCGGACTCGTCCGGACGCATCCACGTCGAGCGGATGGTCCGCGGGGTGCTCGACCCGGCGCTCATCGCCATCGGCGTCCTCGTGGTGCTGACCTTCGTCCCCGCCGTCCAGGGCATCTGGTGGCAGGGCGTTCCGGTGGCGTGGGGGATGCCCGGATGGCTCTCGGCCACGCTCGGGACGGCGTGGACGATCGCCCTCGTGGGGTGCGCGGTGTGGCTCGTGGTGGTGCTGGCGCGCCGGGGCTCGCAGCCGGCGGCCGGCGAGCAGGCGGCGGCCGGTGAGCAGGCGGCGCACGGCGAGCCGGCGGAGCCGGGCACGCGCCGCGACTTCTGGACGAGTGCCGACGACCCCGCGCCGACGCCGTGGGCGGCGACGGGCGCGACGACGGCGGGTGGACCCGACCACGTCGCTCCCGGTGGGTCCGCGGCGGGGGTGAGCAGCGCCTCCTGGCAGTGGGACACGACCTCCGCGGCGGACCGACACCGTCAGCACGCCGAGCGGATGCGCGCGGAACGGCAGCGGCAGGCGGAACGGCGTGCGGAGCGAGCCGAACGGCTCCCCGGTGCCGGGTACGTCGCCGTGAGCCTGGGCCTCGCCCTCGTCGTCGGAGCCGGCGTCGCGGTGTGGGCGCAGCAGACCGACCTGCCCGTGCCGGTGCTCGGGATCGCCGCCGCGGTCGCCGTGCTCGCCGTCGCGACCGTCGTGGCCGGCGTGCGCGGACGGGAGAGCGGTGGCCTCGGGCTGTTCTCGACCATCGGGGTCGTCGCGCTCGTCGTGACGGGGGTGCTGCCGACCGGCACGCAGGTCACGGTCGTCGGCGGGACCACCTGGCGGGTGGACGACGTGCGGCCGGGCACCGAGCGGAACTACGCGATGGTGGTCGGTGGGCCGACGCTGGACCTCCGCGGGCTCGACGAGGCCGACGGTGGCGGAACGGTAAACCTCTGGCTGGGAGCCGGGGGAGCCGAGGTCCAGCTGCCGACCGACGCTCCCGTCCGGGTCCGGGTGAGCGGCATCGGGTACGGCGTCGAGCTCCGTCCGGACGACGACGCGGACGACAGCCTCGGTGGCGCGCTCGGCACGACGACCGTCGAGAACCGGGCAGCGCGATCGGCGGACGCCGCCGAGACCACGACCGTGCACGTGTGGGTCATCGGCGGTGTCGTCGACGTGCCGCGCGCCGTGACCGTCGACCAGTGAGGAACGAGACGATGACGAACGACGAGACCACCCCCGACGACCGGACCACCCCCGACGACCGGACCACACCGGTCGACCCGACCACCCCGACCACCCCGTTCGACGGGGTCCCGGCACCCGCTCGCCGCCCGCGCCGTGCACCCCGCTTCGGCACGGTCTTCTGGGGGGTCGTCCTCCTCGTGTTCGCCGCCGCGATGGCCGTGAGCGCCCTGCCGTGGTTCACCGTCGACCCGATGACGCTCCTGCTCGGGGCCTGCCTGACCGCCGGGGCCCTGCTCGTGGTGGCCGGTGTCGCGGCGGTGATCGCGAGACCACGGCGCTAGGACGGCCTACGATCGTGTCCGTGACCGCGACAGACGCCGAGCGGGCCGCGGAACGCGACGCGACCGAGCCTCCCCTCGACCGAAGCACCCGTGTGCGTCGCTGGATGCTGCACGGGGCCGACCAGGGTGCCTCGCACCAGGGCCCGCACCAGGTCGAGGTGGAGAAGACCCACTCGTGGTGGCGCGTCATGTGCCTCACGGGCGTCGACTACTTCTCGACGCTCGGGTACCAGCCCGCGATCGCCGCGCTCGCCGCCGGGCTCCTGTCGCCGATCGCGACGATCGTGCTCGTGCTCGTCACGCTGTTCGGCGCGCTGCCGGTGTACCGTCGGGTCGCCCAGGACAGCTTCCGGGGCGCCGGCTCGATCATGATGCTCGAGAAGCTCCTGCCCTGGTGGGCCGGCAAGCTCTTCGTGCTCGTGCTGCTCGGGTTCGCGGTGACGGACTTCATGATCACGATGACGCTGTCCGCGGCGGACGCGACGGCGCACATCGCCGAGAACCCCTTCACGCCGCACTGGTTCACCGAGATCCCGGTGCCGCTCACGCTCGCACTGCTGCTCCTGCTCGGGGTGGTGTTCCTCCGCGGCTTCAAGGAGGCGATCGGCATCGCGGTCGCGCTCGTCGCGGTGTACCTGCTGCTCAACGCGGTCGTCGTCGGGGTGTCCCTGTGGCACGTGTTCGAGAACCCGATGGTGGCGAGCGATTGGTGGAGCGGCCTCACCGCGCAGCACAGCAACCCGCTCGTGATGATCGGCATCGCCCTCATCGTCTTCCCGAAGCTCGCGCTGGGCCTCTCCGGCTTCGAGACCGGCGTCGCGGTGATGCCGCAGGTGCGCGGCGACGCGTCCGACGACACGAGCGCCCGACCCGAGGGGCGGATCCGCGGGACGAAGCGCCTGCTCACCGTCGCCGCGGTCATCATGAGCTCGTTCCTCATCACCTCGTCGATCGTCACCACCTTCCTCATCCCGCAGCAGGAGTTCCAGCCGGGCGGCGGCGCGAACGGCCGGGCGCTGGCGTACCTGGCGCACGAGTACCTCGGCGGCGTGTTCGGCTCCGTGTACGACTTCTCGACGGTCGCGATCCTGTGGTTCGCCGGTGCGAGTGCGATGGCGGGTCTGCTCAACCTCGTGCCCCGGTTCCTGCCCCGCTACGGCATGGCGCCGCAGTGGGCGCGGGCGACCCGGCCGCTCGTCATCATCTTCACGCTCATCGCCTTCGTGATCACGATCATCTTCCAGGCGAACGTCGACGCGCAGGGCGGCGCCTACGCCACCGGCGTGCTCGTCCTCATCACGAGCGCCGCGGTCGCGGTGACCCTGTCGGCCCGACGCAAGCAGCAGAAGAAGCGCACGATCGGGTTCGGCATCATCGCCGTGGTCTTCGTGTACACGACCGTCGCGAACGTCATCGAGCGGCCGGACGGCGTCCGCATCGCCGCGATCTTCATCATCGCGATCGTGGTGGTCTCGCTGGTCTCCCGGGTCCGTCGGTCGTTCGAGCTCCGTGCGTCGTCGATCGAGCTCGACGCCACCGCCCGGCAGTTCATCGAGGCCGACGCCGACCAGTTCAGCTCGGTCTGCATCATCGCGAACGAACCGGGTGCCGGCACGGCCGAGGCGTACCGATCGAAGGGGCGCGAGGAACGCCGCGACTCCGGCATCCCCGCCCGCGTGCCGACGATGTTCCTCGAGGTCCTGCCCGCCGACTCCTCCGACTTCGAGGAGGACCTCGTCGTCGAGGGCCACGTCATCCACGGGCACCGCGTGCTCAAGGTCCGGTCGGGCAACGTGCCGAACACGATCGCGTCGACGCTCCTCGCGATCCGGGACATCGCCGGCGTCGTCCCGAGCATCTACTTCGAGTGGAACGAGGGCAGCCCGATCCGCAACGCCATCCGCTTCGTGTTCACCGGCGTCGGTGACGTCGCCCCCGTGACGCGCGAGGTGCTGCGCGAGGCGGAGCCGGACGTGAACCGCCGACCGAGCGTCCACGTGTCGTGACGGGCGGGGCGGACGTGAGCCGCGCCTCCAGGCCCGTCGGTGGACTCGCCGCGGTCCTCGTCGCCGCGGGCGTGTGGGGGACCACCGGCACCGCGACGCACTTCGCGCCCGGAGTCCCCGCGTTCGTGTTCGGGGCCGTGACGTTCGGCCTCGGCGGGATCGTCCTCGCCCTCGGCGCCGGTCGCGGCACGCTCCGCGCGGTCGCCGACCCGGCGAGCCGTCGCTGGGCGCTGCTCGGCGCGGCGTCGCTCGTCGTCTACGCGGTCGCGTTCTACGCGGCCCTCGCCGACGCGGGCGTCGCGCTGGGCACGACGGTGGCCATCGGGTCGTCGCCCGTGTTCGCGGGGCTCGTCGAGTGGGTGGCGGACGGGAGGCGCGTCACGCGCAGGTGGGTCGTCGCCACCCTGGTGAGCGTGGTCGGGATGGTCGTCGTGACGCTCGCGCGGTCCTCCGAGCATGCGGGCGCGTCGGATGGTTCCGATCGGGGCGGGTCGCTCGTGCTCGGGCTCGGGAGTGCGCTGCTCGCCGGTCTGACGTACGCGCTGTACTCGTGGGCGGTCGCGCGGGGCATGCGTGCGGTGTCCGTTCCCGTCGCGCTGCCCGGCGGTGTGTCCGTGGCGGATCGTGCCTCGCTGCTGGCTCGCGCGTCCCTGCCGGCTCGCGCGTCGCTGCCGGGTCGCGCTTCCCCGCCGGCTCGCGCGTCCCTGCCGGGTGAGCGTGGACTCGTCGGTGCGGTGTTCGGGCTCGCGGCGGTCCCGCTCGTGGTGCTCGCCGTCGTGGGCGGGCAGGCGTCGCTCGGGGTCGCGGCGAACTGGCCGGTGTTCCTGTACCTGGCGCTCGTGCCGACGGTGCTCGGGCACTCGCTGTACGCCGTCGGGCTGCGGTCCGTGAGCGCCTCGGTCGCGACGCTGCTGTCGTTGTTCGAGCCCGTCGTGGCCGCGGTGCTCGCCGTGCTCGTGGTGGGGGAGCAGCTCGGTGCCGGCGGCTGGGTCGGCATCGGGCTGGTGGTCGTCGGGCTGGCGGTCCTGGCCGTGCCGGAGCGGACGCGCGCCTAGCGGTGCGGGTGCGCCGCCAGGGGTGCGCAGCCAGGGGTTCGCCGCTACTCGCCGAGGATCTGGTCGCGCACCTTCCGCCGCAGCACCTTGCCGATCATCGAGCGCGGCAGGTCCTCGACCACGACCACCCGGCGGGGCACCTTGTACGCGGCGAGGTGCTCGCGCGACCACGCCCGCAGGGCATCGGCGTCGAACGTCGCGGGGTCCTTCGGCACGACGGCCGCGACGACCTGCTCGTTGCCGGCCTGGGTGATCCCGACGACCGCGACCTCGCGCACGCTCGGGTGCTTGAGCAGGGCGTCCTCGACCTCGGTCGGGGAGACGTTGAACCCGCCGGTGATGATGAGCTCCTTGAGGCGGTCGACGATCCGGACGTACCCGTCGGCGTCGATCGCCACGATGTCACCGGTCCGGTACCAGCCGTCCGGCGTGAAGACCTCGTCGGTGGCCTCGGCCTTGCCCCAGTACCCGCGGAACACCTGGGGCCCGCGGACCTGGAGCTCGCCCGGCTCGTCGGTCCCGAGGACCTTCGTCGGGTCGTCCGGGTCTGCCACCCGCGCCTCGGTCGAGGACAGCGGCAGGCCGATCGACCCGAGACGCCGGGCCGGGGACACCGGGTTCGCGAGCAGGACGGGGGAGCACTCGGACAGGCCGTAGCCCTCGACGAGGTAGCCGCCGGTGCGGGCCTCCCACGGCTCGACGACCTCCTTCGAGAGCGCCATCGCCCCGGAGATGCCGATCTCGATCCCCTCGAGCGAGACCTTCGCGGAGTCCGCCGCGTGCTGCAGCCGCGCGTAGATCGGGGGCACGGCCGGCAGGAAGGTCGGCGGGTGCTTCTTCATCGCGGCGAGCACGAGTGCCGGGTCGAACGTCGGGAACAGCACGAGCCGCGAGGCCATGCTCATCGCGAAGGTCAGGCAGAGCGTCAGGCCGTAGGCGTGGAACATCGGCAGGACCGCGTAGACCACGCTGCCGTCACCGGGCTGGATCTGCGGGACCCACGCCCGGGCCTGTGCGGCGTTCGCGATGAGGTTGCCGTGCGACAGCACCGCACCCTTTGGTACACCCGTCGTGCCGGACGTGTACTGGATCAGGGCGACGTCGTCGGTGGCGGGTCGGGGGTGGCGCTTCGACAGCTTCCGGTTCGACACGAGGTCGTCCCACGGCGTCGTGCCGCGCACCGTGGTGGTCAGCTTCGCCCGGGACTCGCGGGCCTTCGCGACCGGCAGCGACAGCGCGATCCGGGTCCCGCGCGGCATCGCGCGGGTGAGGTCGACCGAGACGATCGCGTCGAGCTTCACGTCCGAGGGGAAGTCCTGCAGCGTCGCCACCGACTTGTCCCAAGCGATCGCGACCTTCGCGCCGTGGTCCTCGAACTGGTGGCGGAGCTCGCGCGGCGTGTACAGCGGGTTGTGCTCGACGACCACGGCGCCGAGGCGGAGCACGGCGTAGAAGGCCACGATGTGCTGCGGGCAGTTCGGCAGCACGATCGCCACCCGGTCGCCGGCGGTCACCCCGAGCTTGCGGAGGCCGTTCGCCGCCCGGAGGATCTGCTCCTCGAGCTCGGCGTACGTCGTCGTCCGCTTGAAGAACTCGAGTGCGACCTTCTTCGGGAAGCGCCTGGCGGACCCCTCCACGATGTCGTACAGGGAGCCGGTCGGCTCGTCGATGTCGTGCGGGACCCCCGGGGCGTACGAGGCAAGCCAGGGACGAGGCGTGTCGATGCTCACGCCGACCAACCTAGCGGGCCACCCGAGCGCGTTGTCAGGGGCACGACGGACGATGGCGTCATGCCCTCTGTCGCCGATGCCTTCCGATCCCGTCTCAACGACACGTTCACCGGTGGTGCGACGGAGCGCCCGGCCTGGATCGACGAGCTCGAACAGGGCACCGACGCCGGGTTCTTCGGGCCCGGCTCCGCCACCTGGTCGGTGCACGGTGGGAAGCAGACGATCCTCGCGGGTGTCCGCGCCCTGCTCGTCCAGGCGCTCCACCCCGGGGCGCTCGCCGGCGTCGCCGACCACTCCCGCTACCGCGAGGACCCGTTCGGCCGCCTCGCCGGCACCATCCGCTGGATCTACACGGTCTCGCACGGCGACACCACGGCGGCCCGGTCCGCGAGCGCCTGGGTCCGGAAGCTCCACGAGCGCGTCCGTGGCGAGTACGTCGACGGCCACGGGGTCACGAGGCCGTACGCCGCGAACGACCCGGACCTCGCCCGGTGGGTGCACCTCGCGTTCACCGACGCCTTCCTCCGCAGTGCGCAGCTGTGGGGCGAACCCATCCCCGGCGGCGCCGACGCCTACGTCCGTGAGTGGGCGATCGCCGGCCGGTTGATGGGCGTCGAGGACGCCCCCGAGTCCGACGCCGAGCTCCGCGCCCAGATGAACGGGTACCTCGACCGCGGGGAACTCGTCGCGACCGCGCGGACGCTCGACGTCGTCCGGTTCATCAAGGACCCGCCGCTCGCACGCCTGCTGCGCCCCGGGTACCGGGCGCTCTTCGACGGCGCGGTCGTCTCCCTCGACCCGCGGCACCGCTCGATGCTCGGGCTGCGGACGCCTGCGGTCGGGCCGGTGGAGTTCCCGGTCCGGCGGACCGCGGGCGTGGTGCTCGACGGCATCGGTGCCGTGCTCGGGCACCAGCCGGGGACGGAGCGCGCGGCGCTCGTGCGGATCGCGCGGCTGGGCGGCGAGCGGCGGATTCCGGACGCGACCGTCTGACGGCCAGGAGGCGCGGTGCCAGCTGGCACCGCGCCTCCCGTCCGTCCGGTGGGTGCGTCAGAAACCGGACGGCACCCGGGGTGTGTACGCGGATTCGAGACGAGTGACCTCGTCGTCCGTGAGCTCGATCGTCGTCGCAGCGACCGCGTCGTCGATGTGGTGCTCCTTCGTCGCGCCGACGATCGGGGCGGAGACCGCGGGCTGCCGCATGACCCACGCGAGGGCGATCTGCGCCATGCTCGCGTCGTGCGCCTCGGCCACCTGCTGCACCGCGTCGACGATCGCGCGGTTGGCGTCCTCGTCCTGTCGGTACAGGGTCTTGCCGAACTCGTCGGTGTCGGCCCTGCTGCCGGAACCCTGCGCGTCCCAGGGGCGGGTGAGCTTGCCGCGGGCGAGCGGGCTCCACGGGATCACGCCGACGCCGGTGTGGGCGCAGAAGGGGTGCATCTCGCGCTCCTCCTCGCGTTCGAGGAGGTTGTACTGGTCCTGCATGCTGACGAACCGCGTCCAGCCGTTCCGTTCCGCGATGCGCTGCATCTCGGCGAACTGCCACGCCCACATGCTGCTCGCGCCGATGTAGCGCGCCTTGCCCGACTTCACGACGTCGTGGAGGGCCTCCATCGTCTCCTCGACCGGGGTGTGCGGGTCGAAGCGGTGGATCTGGTACAGGTCGACGTAGTCCGTGCCGAGGCGGGTCAGCGAGGCGTCGATCTCGTGCATGATCGCCGCCCGCGAGAGCCCTGCGCCGTTGGGGCCCGGGCGCATGCGGTTGAAGACCTTGGTGAAGACCTGGACCTCCTCGCGCGGGGCGAGTTCCTTGAGGAGGGTGCCGGTGATCTCCTCGGAGCTGCCCGCGGAGTAGACGTTCGCGGTGTCGAACGTGGTGATGCCCTGGTCGTAGGCGCGGCGGACGAAGGGGCGGGCCTCGTCGATGCCGACGCTCCACTCGTGGGCGCCCTTGTCGGGGTCGCCGTAGGACATCATGCCGAGGATGACGGAGCTGATCTGGAGGCCGGAGGCGCCGAGGCGGGTGGTCGGGGTTGCCGGGCTTGTCGAGCGGGCGGTTTCGGGGGCTGCCGAGCGGGCTGTTTCGGTCATGCCGCCACCCTGGCATCGCGCCCTGTGACCGCGAGGAGGCGGACCTGCAGCGGTGCGTCCTCGTCGACGTCGACCGGTGCGGCGTAGAGCCCGGTCGCGGCGAGGTCCTCGATCTGTGGCTCGAAGTGCTCCCACACGGCCTGCACGAGTTCGTCCGGCAGGGTCTCGTCGCTGCCGGTCGCCCGCGCGAGGTCCCACGTGTGGATCGTGATGTCGCTGGTCTGCTCGGTGAGGTACTGCCCCGCCGGGACGACGTCCGTGGCGAGGTGCACCGGCGTGTCAGCGGGCGTTCTCTGCCACGCCTCGATGGCTTCGGCCGCGAACTTGGCCCACTCGGCCGCGAGGTCGGAGCCGACCGCTTCGAGATCCGCTTCGGCCTGGGCGTAGTCGCACCCCGTCAGGAGCTTCGGGATCCACCGCTGCTCCTCGACGACGTGTCGGACGAGGTCTCGGGTGGTCCATTCGGAGTCGGGGGTCGACGCGTCCCAGTCCGTGACGGCGGCGACGCGGCGGCCGAACTCGGCTGCCGCGAGTGCCTGCAGCGCGATCCAGTCGGTGGCCATGGTGGTGCTCCTGTTCGTGGGTCCTGCGGGTGCGGAGTGCGGGGTGCTGCGTGTTGGTGGGTGTTCGACGACCGGCCCGAAAGCGGGTTCCCGTGTGTTCCCCTGCAACCTTCCGGCTCGGGTTCCGATTCCCCGCGGCGGTCGCCCGGTGCCGGTCGGCGGACGCTGCGGTCTCACGCTACTGCGCGCGGTCGCCGGGCGAGCGGGCGAAATGCGCGGGGGTGCCACGTCCGTCGGTGCCGAATCCGCCCGATCGGCGCGTGTGGCGCGCGCGACCACGGACGCTGGCGCGCGCGACGGAGTCGATCGCGTGGCGGTCGCGGCGAGCGGGCGGAAGCTGGCGGGTACGTGCCGCGAACCGCGCGTACTCCGCCCGCTCGACGGTGGGACGCGCGAGCGACCGGCCCAGCGAGAAGACCACGCGCGCCCCGCACCCCCCAGCCCCCCAGCAACGACGAACGGCCCGACTCCGTGGGGGAGGAGCCAGGCCGTTCGCTTCGGGTACTGCAGTGTGGTGCGGTTCGATGTCCCTCAGGTCACGCGCAACGCGATGACCTTCGGGTCAGGAGAGACGAGGTGTCAGGCCGCCTGGAGGACGAACTGCACGTCGAGGTTGATCGTCACGTCGTTGCCGAGCGTGAAGCCACCGGCCTCGAGCGCAGCGTTCCAGTTCACGCCGAACTCGGTGCGGTCGATCTTGGTCGTGGCCTCGGCGCCGAACTTGACCTGGCCGTAGCCGTCGGTCGTGAAGCCGCCGAGCTCGGCCTTGAGGACGACCGGCTTGGTGACGCCACGCAGGGTCAGGTCGCCGGCGATGTGCAGGTCGTCGCCCTTGGCCTCGATGCTCGTCGAGCGGAAGGTGAGCTGCGGGTGCTCCTCGGTGAGGAAGAAGTCGCTCGTCTTGAGGTGCTGGTCGCGCTGCTCCTGGCCGGTGTTGATCGACGCGACGTCGATGTTCGCCTCGACGGTCGACTCGAGCGGGTTCTCGGCGGTGACGACGGTGGCGTCGAAGGTCTCGAACTTGCCCTTGACCTTGCTGATCGCGAGGTGGCGGACCGAGAACGTGACCTCGGAGTGGGTGGGGTCGATCTTCCAGGTACCGGTCTGGTAGCCGGGGATGGTCGAGGCGGTGAGCGTCATGGTGACTCCTTCGAAGCGTGTGGACTGCGTTCCCGAGCAGGCGTCGGGCGGAACCACGATTCCATGCGCCTGCATCGAAGTTGATGCTAGCCCATTCTGCACGTGTTTGGTTGAAGCGTCAACCAATGTTCACCTCGATGACGCTGGACGGCGTGTCGGACGTGGGTCGTGCCTCCCGGTCGACACGCCGTCGAGGAGGCGACGGACGCGCGCCACGAGCGCCTCGATCGCCGGTCCCACGTCGTCCGCGGTGGCGCGCAGCAGCCACCAGCCGGCGTCCTTCAGGTGTTCACCCCGCGTGATGTCCTTGCGGAACGTGCGATCGTCGGTGCGGTGGAGGTCGCTCTCGTACTCGATCGCGACACGGGCGTCCGGGTAGGCGAGATCGACGCACGCGACCCACCGGCCGTCCACCACGACGTCGTGGTTCAGGGCCGGTTGTGGCAGACCGCGCCGCGTGAGGGCGAGTCGGAGCCGGGTCTCGCCGGGCGAACGTGACCCTGGGCGCATCTCGGCGAGGGCTGCTCGGACGCGACGGATGCCCCTCGCTCCGCGGTAGCGGCGAGCCGCAGCGACCAGTTCGGCGTGGTCGCACCAGCCGAGCCAGCCGATGATCGCGTCGCCGACCACGATGAGTTCGTCACGGCTCAGGAGGGTCGCGAGCGCGACGAACGTGTCCGCTGGGTGGGTCAGCGCCGCGGTGCCCGAGTGGACCACCTGGAGTCTGCCGCGGCGGGCGCGGTGCCCGATCGTCCCGCGGACACGGAGCGCCTGGTCCGTCCCGATCGTCGTCACGTGGACGCGGGGATCGCGCTCGAGCCGGCGCGGGAGCGGGAAGCCGAGGATCGCTGCGGCGGTCGTGTGGCTGAACGCCTGGTCCGGGCGCAGGCGCGGCTGCACCGCTCGTGCGCGCTCGTCGTGCGTCTGCGGACGGGTCCAGGCGCGGATGCCGTGGAACGGGCGGAGGAACGCTCGTGATCGGAGTCGGCCGACGCTGACGCCGCGGTGCAGGGCTTCGCGCACGCGGAACGGTCGGCCGCGGAGGGCCATCGGGAAGGTCGCGTCGACGTGCATGCGGCCAGCGTGGCCGCCGGTGGCACCGTGCGAGTGGCGCCCGCCCTGATCTGTGGACGGCTGGTGCGAGCGGCCATCTGTGGACGGATGGCCGGCTCGAGGGCGGCTCGGGAGGCGCGGCGCGAGCGGGCGAAATGGCCCCGGTCCCAGCGCGGTCCCGTGGGTATACCGCCCGCTCGCGCATCCCCGCCCGCTCGCGCATCCGAAGGGCTCGGGAGGCGCGGCGCGAGCGGGCGAAATGGCCCCGGTCCCGGCGTGGTCCCGTGGGTATACCGCCCGCTCGCGCACCCCGCCCCCGCGCCGCCCCGCAC
>NZ_JAFEVQ010000027.1:0-50019 GCF_020882855.1 Curtobacterium sp. GD1
GTTCCGAGCGACCCCCGAAGCCGTCGCAGCCGAAGCAGTCGTGGTGGTCGTGGTGTCAGCCATGTTCGTTCCTTCCGTTGACCCGCCGGGCGTTCCCAGCGGTTGCTGTTCACGGATGAGACGGGGCTCACCAGACGTTCGTCACACGGAGGTGATCGGATTCAGGAACTTTTCAGAGACACCGCCGGATGCCGGTGTTTCCGTACCCCGGCTGGTGGGACGTTCAGCGGACTGCGCTGATTCCGTCCGTCTGGTTGCGTCCTGCAGCACCACGGATCGACCGCACGGCCGCCATCGGGGACTCGCCCCGTTCCTCCAGGAAGAGCTGCTGGAGCCGGCGCGGACGCACGCCCGCCGCGTCCGCGATCGCCTGCAGTGTCACCGGTTCGTCGGGGTGCGACTCGATGAACTCGACGGCTCGGCGGAGCCGCCAGGAGGCGCGGCCCGGCTTGGCGGCGCGCGACGAGCGGAGCGTCGTGGCTGGGTCCTCGCCGTACCGGTCGCGGTACGCGCCGGCGAGGCGGCCGTGGTTCGTGAAGCCCCAGCGTCGGGCGATCTCGGTGACGCTCTCGTCGCCGTCCGAGTGCAGGAGCTCGCGTCGGACGCGGTCGAGCCGGTGGTCGCGGAGGAACCGGTGCGGGGTCGAGTCGAGCGTTCGCGCGAAGACGTCCTGCAGCCCCCGCTGGCTGAGCCCGCACGCGGCGGCGATCTCAGGGACCGAGGGGCGTTCGGCGGCGTGCTCCTCGATGAACCGCACCGCGTCCCGCAGACGGTTCGCCACCGGGACGTCCGATCCGCGGTTCCGGATCGGGAAGGTGTCGAGGACGACGACGGCGAGCCGCCGGTTGAGGGCCGTCCGCATCGGTCCGAGCACGCGGTCGTCGACGAGCATCGGGCCGATCTCGCGGACGAGGTGGCGGAGCGGTTCCTGGCGCGCGACGGCCTCGTCCTGCTGCTCGAACAGGAGCGGGCCGTCGGGGAGCGCGAAGCCGAGGTCCCGCCCGACCGTTCGGAGGAACCGGTCGGCGATGTGCACGCCGTTGTAGACCGTGCCCGTGGACTCGAAGCGGTAGGCCTCGGACGCCGAGGCGATGTACGGGCTCCCGGGCTCCACCACGCGCGAGCGGTCCGCGAAGTGCATCTCGAGCTGGCCCCTGGTGAGCCAGAACACGACGTGGTCGTCCCGCGGGCCGATGACGCCACCGCGCTTCCCGCCCTCGGCGCGCATCGTGCGGAGCGTCAGGTCGTCGTCGCCCACGACCGTGTACTCGTAGCGGGCGTCCTCGGTCGCGAACGTGTCGGAGGCGAAGTCCGAGCCGTGGTACTCGGCCTCGAAGATGTCGGAGTAGTCCGAGCCGTCGGCGTCCGCGAACAGCAGCCTGCGGAAGCCGTTCGTCGCCGCCTCGGTCATGGGCGCATCCTGCCATGGTTGCGCGTTCGGCGTCAGGGAATACCCTAGGGGGGTACCGTATTGACCATGACGGAGGCCAGCATGCACGAACACGTCGGCTACATCGGCGACAAGGACGACCTGCTCAAGCGACTCCGCCGAGCCGAGGGCCAGGTCCGCGGCATCGCCCGCATGGTCGAGGACGAGACGTACTGCATCGACGTCCTCACCCAGATCTCCGCAGCGAACCGGGCGCTCGAGCGTGTCGCCCTGTCGCTGCTCGAGGACCACCTCAAGCACTGCGTCGCCGAGGCCGTCGCCGAGGGCGGCGAGGCCGCCGACGCCAAGGTCCGCGAAGCCAGCGAGGCCATCGCCCGACTCGTCCGCTCCTGAAGGGAACCACCATGAACACCGAACTGCTGCTCGTCGAGGGCATGACCTGCGACCACTGCGTGATGAGCGTCACCGAGGAGCTCACCGAGCTCGACGGCGTGTCCGACGTCCGGGTGCGACTCGTCCCCGGCGGTGCGTCCGAGGTCACGGTGACGTCCGACGCCCCGGTGGCGTCCGATGCGCTCCGCGCCGCGGTCACCGAGGCCGGCTACGAGGTCGTGCGGTCGTGACGGACGGCGCGGTCGAACTCGACATCACGGGGATGACGTGCGCCTCGTGCGCGAACCGCATCGAACGGAAGCTCGGCAAGCTCCCCGGCGTCACGGCGACCGTGAACTACGCGACCGAGAAGGCCACGGTCTCCGGCAGCTCGGACACCGGCGCGCTCATCGCGGCCGTGGAGTCGGCGGGGTACGGGGCGTCCGTGCCCGCTCCGCCCGCACCGGACGACTCCGGCACTCCGCGCGAGGACGATGCGTCCGCGGCGCTCCGCCAGCGCCTGGTCGTCTCGGCCGTCCTCGCCGTCCCCGTCGTCGTCCTGTCGATGGTGCCCGTGCTGCAGTTCCCGAACTGGCAGTGGCTGGCCCTCGCACTCGCCGCCCCCGTGGCCGTCTGGGGCGCCCTGCCCTTCCACCGCGCTGCGTGGGTGAACGCCCGGCACGGTGCCGCGACGATGGACACCCTCGTGAGCGTCGGCGTCCTCGCGGCGTTCGGGTGGTCGCTGTACGCGCTGTTCCTCGGTGACGCCGGGATGCCCGGCATGCACATGACCTTCTCGTGGTTCGCCACCGACCCCGAGGCGAGTGACCTGTACCTCGAGGTCGCGTCCGCCGTGACCGTGTTCATCCTGGCCGGGCGGTACATGGAGGCCCGCGCGAAGCAGCAGTCCGGGGCCGCGCTCCGCGCCCTGCTCGAACTCGGGGCGAAGGACGCGACGGTGCTCCGCGGCGAGACGGAGTCCCGCGTGCCCGCCGCCTCGCTCGTCGTCGGCGACGTGGTCGTCGTGCGGCCGGGGGAGCGGATCCCGAGCGACGGCACCGTGCGCGAGGGTTCGTCGGCCGTCGACCTCAGCATGCTCACCGGCGAGTCCGTGCCGGTCGAGGTCCGTCCGGGCGACGACGTCACCGGCGCCACGATCAACGTCGGCGGGCGGCTCGTCGTCACGATCACCCGGGTCGGAGCCGACACCGAACTCGCCCGCATGGGCCGTCTCATCGAGGACGCGCAGACCGGGAAGGCCGAGGTCCAGCGCCTCGCCGACCGGGTGTCCGGCGTCTTCGTCCCGATCGTCATCGGGCTCGCGGTGCTGGCCTTCGTCGGGTGGCTCGTCCTGGGCGGCTCCCTGACGGCGGCCTTCACCGCGGCGGTCGCCACGCTCATCATCGCCTGCCCCTGCGCGCTCGGACTCGCGACCCCGACCGCGTTGCTCGTCGGGACCGGCCGGGGATCGCAGCTCGGGATCCTCATCGGCGGTCCGCAGGTCCTCGAACAGACCCGCGGCGTCGACACGATCGTCCTCGACAAGACCGGCACGGTCACCACCGGGTCGATGGCCCTCCGCTCGGTCACCGGCACGCAGGACACCGACGACGCGGCCGTCCTCCGGCTCGCCGCCGCGGTCGAGGACGGCTCCGAGCACCCGGTCGCGCGCGCGATCGTCACGGCCGCACGGGCCCGCGGACTCGACGTCGCCGGTGCGACGCAGTTCACCGCGACGCCCGGCGCTGGCGTCCAGGCGGTCGTCGACGGCGAGGTCGTGCTCGTCGGGACCGTCGCGTGGCTCGAGGCGTCCTGGGCGATCACGGTGCCCGACGCCGTGTCGCAGACGGTCCGGGCCGCCGAGGCGGACGGCGGCACGGCGGTCGTCGTCGCGTCGGACGGACGCGCGCTCGGCGTGGTCGTCGTCGCGGACACGGTCAAGCCCGAGGCAGCGGACGCCGTCCGGCGCTTCGTGGAGCTCGGCCTGCACCCGGTGCTGCTCACCGGCGACAACGAGGGCGCTGCCCGAGCCGTCGCCGCCGCGGTCGGCATCGACGAGGTGCACGCCCGCGCCACCCCGGCCTCGAAGCTCGAGACCGTCCGTCGCCTGCAGGCCGAGGGACGCAGCGTGGCGATGGTCGGCGACGGCGTGAACGACGCCGCAGCCCTGGCCGCTGCCGACCTCGGCATCGCGATGGGGGCCGGCACGGACGCGGCGATCGCAGCGAGCGACATCACGGTGGTCAGCGGCCGCCTGACGGTCGTGGCCGAGGCGATCCGGCTGTCCCGAGCCACCCTGCGCACGATCAAGGGGAACCTGTTCTGGGCGTTCGCGTACAACGTGGCGGCGATCCCGCTCGCGATGGCGGGGCTGCTCAACCCGGTGCTCGCCGGTGCCGCGATGGCGTTCTCCTCGGTGTTCGTCGTGACGAACAGCCTGCGCCTGCGCCGCTTCACCCCGCTGCCCTGACCACCGCGCCGCGGGTCCCGCGCGGGGCCCGCGGCGCGGTGTACCATGAACCTGCCCGCCCCCGCTGGGGGATGTGGAAGTAGAAGCCGGGATCCCCGCCCTTTGACGGGACCCGGCTTTCGCGCTGTTCAGAGCTCGATGCGGATGAGTTCGACCGCGTTCGCGAGTGCCTGCAGCCATCGGTCGTCCCCGGTGTGCGCGTCGCCCACCGCGCCGACGATCTGGTCGGCGATCCACAGCATGGGTTCGTCGAGTGGATTGCCGTGGTCGACGCGCATGCCCCTCGGCAGGCCGCCACGACCGCGCAGCGCATCGATGGTGCGGCGGTCACGTTGCATCAACGAGGGTGTGCGTGCCTCCAGCGTCGTGTGGATCACGTGGTGCCGTTCGCAGAGCTCCCACGCCAGCCGCTCGAGACACAGCGCGCGGGCTCGTTCCTGTCGCTTCGGGTCCATCGGCGTCCCGACCACCACCACGTGCTGGACGTCGAACCCCCTGATGACGGAGACCACGCGCCGCCGGTGTGGTCCGTCGATGTCCCGCCAGTGCAACTTCCGGCGTGTGTTCTGGAGTGGCCGCAGGGCGTCACGGTGTGCTTCGCTCGCTCCAGGAGCGGCGACGACGCCGCCGAGGAAGTACGCGGGGGGTTCGGCGTTCGCGATGCGGGCACTCTCATCGATCCAGGCGTGCAGCTCCATGTCACTCCCCGGCATCCGGCCACGATTGCACGGCTGGACCGGGTGGACGACATCGCCGGTATTTCGCCGATGCGGTTCGGGCAGGATGGGGGGCATGGTGCAGCTGTCAGGAATCCTCGGAGCCGCCGGGCCCTCGTGTACGACTCGCGCCGCCGAGCGGCTCCACCTGTGGGCCGGACGCGCTTGGCGCGCCGCACCGACCGGAGCCGTCGCGGACGCGCTCGCCCCGCTGCCCGGGTGACGCGCGCAGCGAACGCACCCCGTGCCTCCCGTCCGGCGGTGCGCGCCACCCGTCGGACGGCGCTACGCTCGAAGACGGTCCGCGACGCAGCGCTGCGGTGACCCGCGGGCTTGTACGTCTTGAAGGTGATCCCAGGAGGACCCAAGTGACCGAATCCGCTCCCGTCGACCCCACATCGACCGACGGCTGGAAGAAGCTCGCCGGCATCGCCGACGGCTTCACCCCGGACCTGCGAGGGTGGTTCGACACCGACCCCGGTCGTGCCGAGCGCTACACGTTCCAGGCCGCCGACCTGACCGTGGACCTGTCGAAGGGCCTCGTCACCGACGAGATCCTCCAGGACCTGCTGCAGGTCGCGAAGGACACCGGCGTCGCCGAGCGCTTCCAGGCGATGCTCGCCGGTGAGCACATCAACGCCACCGAGGACCGCGCCGTCCTGCACACCGCCCTCCGCCGCCCGAAGGGTGCCTCGCCGGCGCTCGTCGTGGACGGCCAGGACGTCGACGCCGACGTGCACGCCACGCTCGACAAGGTCTACGCCTTCGCCACGAAGGTCCGCGACGGGTCCTGGACCGGTGTCACCGGCAAGCGCATCGAGACCGTCGTGAACATCGGCATCGGTGGCTCGGACCTCGGCCCGGTCATGGTCTACGAAGCCCTGAAGCCGTACGTGCAGCCCGGGCTCGAGGCGCGCTTCGTCTCGAACATCGACCCCGCGGACATCTACGAGAAGACCGCGGACCTCGACCCCGAGACCACGCTCTTCATCGTCGCGTCGAAGACCTTCGGCACGCTCGAGACCCTCACGAACGCCCGCCTCGCGCGGCAGTGGCTCTGGGAGCGGCTCGGCCTCACCGACGCCTCCGACGACGAGAAGTCGAACGCCGTCGCGAAGCACTTCGTGGCCGTCTCGACCGCGCTCGACAAGGTCGCCGCGTTCGGCATCGACCCGGAGAACGCCTTCGGCTTCTGGGACTGGGTGGGCGGCCGCTACTCGGTCGACTCCGCCATCGGCACGAGCGTCGTCATCGCGATCGGCCCGGAGAACTGGGAGCAGTTCCTCGCGGGCTTCCACGCCATCGACGAGCACGTCCGCACGACGCCGCTCGAGCAGAACGTCCCCGTCCTGATGGGCCTGCTCAACGTCTGGTACTCGAACTTCCTCGGCGCGCAGAGCCACGCGGTCCTGCCGTACACGCAGTACCTGCACCGCTTCGCCGCGTACCTGCAGCAGCTCACCATGGAGTCGAACGGCAAGCGCGTCCGCTGGGACGGCTCGCCCGTCACCACCGAGACCGGCGAGGTCTTCTGGGGCGAGCCGGGCACGAACGGCCAGCACGCGTTCTACCAGCTCATCCACCAGGGCACGCGACTCATCCCGACGGACTTCATCACGGTCGCGAAGCCCGCTCGTCCGCTCAAGGACGAGACCGGCGACGGCAAGGCCGTACAGCCCGGGCAGGACGTGCACGCGCTGTTCCTCGCGAACTTCTTCGCGCAGACGAAGGCGCTCGCGTTCGGCAAGACCGCGGACGAGGTCCGCGCCGAGGGCACCACGGACGAGGCAATCGTCTCCGCCCGCACGTTCACGGGCAACAAGCCGTCGACGTCGATCCTCGCGCCGGAGCTCACCCCGAGCGTCCTCGGCCAGCTCATCGCGCTGTACGAGCACATCGTGTTCACCGAGGGCACCATCTGGGGCATCGACTCGTTCGACCAGTGGGGCGTCGAGCTCGGCAAGCAGCTGGCGCTGCAAATCGCCCCGGCGGTCGACGGTGACCAGGCTGCGCTGGACGCGCAGGACTCCTCGACGAAGGCGCTCATCGCCAAGTACCTGGAGCTGCGCGGCGAGTAACGCACGCACCTGACCGACTGGAGGCGCGGTGCCGGCTGGCACCGCGCCTCCCGTCCGTCCGCTGGTCGCCCTGCGGCCGGCGGCCGTCGCTGCCGCGCGCTACTTCTTGCCGCCGCCGAGCAGGCCGCCCAGGCTGCCGAGGATGCCGCCGACGTCGAGGCCGCCGCCACCCTTGCCGCCGCCCGCCCCTCCGGCCGCACCGGAGCCGCCGCCGAGGAAGCCCCCGAGCAGCCCGCCGATGTCGAACCCGCCACCGCCCGACTGCGTCGCCGCCTTCTGGTTCCCGAGCTTGCTCAGCACGATCGGCGCGACGAGCGGGAGCACCTTGCCGATGATCCCGCCGAGGTCCACGCCGCCGCCGGTGCTGCCGAGCGCCGCCGCCACGTCCTGCTGCTTGCCGCCGAAGACGTTGGCGACGATCTTGTTGCCGTCCTCCTCGTCGACGTCGTCGATCGTGCTGGGGTCCGGCTTCGCGGCGTGCTTGTCGAGGGCCTTGTCGAGCGAGGCCGCACCACCGTTCTCCACGTTCTTCTGCAGCCCGCCGACGAGCGCCGGGACCGCCTGGCTGACGGCGTTCCTCGCGGTCGCCTCGTCGATGCCGAGCTTCTTCGCGATGTCGCCGATCGGGATCGCCCCGAGGAGGTCGTCGAGTCCTGCCATGGTCGTCCACTTCCGTTCGTGGTCGTCGGCTGACCGTGCGGGAGCGCACGAGGTGCCGCTGCTGGCTGGAGGCTATCCGGAACCCGTTCGCGCGGTTCGTGTGCGGCGGTGTCGGCCGCACGGGTTACCGTCGGAGCATGGAGCGTTCGGAGATCCTCGCCGCGGCGGCTGCCGCGCACGCCGCCCGCATCGCCGAAGCCGGCGGTGACGACGCCGCCGCACGCGAACGGGCCGAACTCGTCCGGAAGCGGGCGGACGGGCTCGTCGACCGGATCGAGCGGAGCGAAGCCGCGGACGACGCCGCGCGTGACGCCGACCGTCGGCGGGCGGGAGAGGCCGACCGTGCCGCCTCCCGGACCGAGGGCTCGCTCTCGGACTGGCACCGGATGGGCACGCGGCGCGGGGTCACGCCCGACGAACAGGTCCGCACGGCGTGGACGGTCACGGGTGTGCCGGAACCGGGCGACGCGCGGGCCCTGGCGAACATCCTGCTGTCGACCGCGGGGCACGCCGGACGCGTCGCCGACGCCGCACGGAAGAACCCACGACTCTCGGGTGCCGCGAGCGCCGCGGCGCGACGGACGGTCCGGCGCTACACGGACCACGGTGCGGACATGGCGTCGTTGGGGGACGTGCTGGACGAGCCGGCCGACGACGACGAATGATCGCTGACCAGGACTTTCGTGGAGCGATCCAATCGTCATGTTGTCTTCATGACGGATTGACAGGACATGGATTCGGGTTACGATCCTTCCAAGCGATGCAGCCTGATCACTGACGAAGGAGTCACCCGCATGGTCGACATCAAACCGACAGCCCCGAGCGTCCCGCTCCCGCCCGTCGGACAGGGCCCGCACGTCCGCCGCCTCGGCGTCCTCGCGCTCGTCGCCACCTTCGGCGGTCTGCTCTTCGGCTACGACACCGGCGTGATCAACGGCGCGCTCCTGCCGATGAAGCAGGAGCTCGGCCTGACGAACCTCACCGAGGGCGTCGTCACGAGCTCGCTCCTCTTCGGTGCCGCGATCGGTGCCATGCTCGGCGGTCGGATCGCGGATGGCTGGGGTCGCCGCAAGACGATCATCCTGCTCGCGGTCACGTTCTTCGTCGGCACGCTGATCTGCGTCTTCGCGCCGGTGTTCGGCGTGATGGTCGTCGGTCGTGTCCTGCTCGGTCTGGCGGTCGGCGGTGCGTCCACGGTCGTCCCGGTGTTCCTCGCCGAACTCGCCCCCTACGAGATCCGCGGGTCGCTCTCCGGCCGCAACGAGCTCATGATCGTCATCGGGCAGCTGGCCGCCTTCGTCGTGAACGCGATCATCGGCAACCTCTGGGGTGAGGGCAACGGCGTCTGGCGCGTCATGCTCGCCGTCTGCGCGCTCCCCGCCATCGCACTGTTCGTCGGCATGCTGCGCGTCCCCGAGTCGCCGCGCTGGCTCGCGTCGAAGGGCCGCAACGACGAGGCGCTCGAGGTCCTCGGGCAGATCCGCTCGAAGGAACGCGCCGAGGCCGAGCTCGAGGACATCAAGCGGTCGAACGAGTTCGAGTCGAAGGTCCAGCAGCAGAGCGGCTGGCGCACCCTGCTCGGCAACAAGTGGCTGATCCGCATCGTGCTCATCGGCGCCGGCATCGGTGTCGCCCAGCAGCTCACCGGCATCAACTCGATCATGTACTACGGCCAGACCGTGCTCATCGAGTCCGGCTTCCAGCAGTCGGCGGCACTCATCGCGAACATCGCCCCCGGTATCATCGCCGTCATCGGTGGCGTGATCGCGATCTACAACATGGAGAAGATCAACCGGCGCACGACGCTCATCCTGGGCTACTCGCTGACGACTGTCTGCCACTTCCTCATCGGCATCGCGTCGATGACGCTCGTCGAGGGGAACCCGGCCCGCCCGTGGGTCATCCTGTTCCTCGTCGTCGCGTTCGTGGGTTCGATGCAGACGTTCCTCAACATCGCCACGTGGGTGATCCTGTCCGAGATCTTCCCGACGCAGATCCGTGCGCTCGGCATGGGCATCGCGGTGTTCTGCCTCTGGATCGCGAACGCGTTCCTCGGGCTGTACTTCCCGACCATCGTCGCCGCGACCGGCATCACCGGGACCTTCTTCGGATTCGCGATCGTCGGCGTGCTCGCCCTGCTCTTCATCTGGAAGTTCGTCCCGGAGAGCCGCGGCCGCACCCTCGAAGAGGTCGAGGAGGGCGTCACCACCGGCAACATCTTCACGGTCCCCGCGAAGCAGGCACGGCGGTAGACAGACCGACACAACGGACTGGAGGCGCGGTGCCAGCTGGCACCGCGCCTCCAGTCCGTTGCGCTGTCGCGTCTACGGGCGCAGGAGCACCTTGCCGACGCGGCCGGCGGTGTCCGAGGCACGGACCGCGTCGCGGACGTCCTCGAAGGCGAACGTCTCCGCGACGGGGAGCGTCAGTGAACCGTCGAGCACGCGGGTGATGAGCTCGCCGAAGAGCTGCCCCTTCGTCTCGGCCGGCATCGTCTTGCTGACGACGCTGCCCCAGAAGCCTTTCACCGTGAGCTGGCCGAAGATGACCTTGCCGGACGGGATCTCGAGCGTGGGGGAGGCCATCGCGCCGAACACGACGAGGGTGGCGTTCTCGCCGAGCACGCTCGCGATGTCGCCGGCGGCCTTGCCGCCGACGGACTCGACGCCCGCGACGATCGGCGCACCGCCGGTGATCGCAGCGACCTGGTCCTTCCAGTCGTCCGCATCGGTGGCGACGATGCGCTCGATGCCCTGCTCGCGGAGCTCCTCGACGCCGGCGGCGCGGCGGACGAGCCCGATCACGTTGATGCCACGCGCGGCGCCGAGCTGGGCGACCATGCGGCCGACCGCACCGTTCGCGGCGTTCTGGATCAGCCAGTCACCCTCGTGCAGGTCGAGCGAGTGCAGCAGGCTGATCGCGCTGAACGGCATCGAGACGAGCTGTGCCGCGGCCTCGTCGGGCATCGCGTCGGGCACCGGGACGAGCCCGGCGGCGTTCGCGGTGTAGTACTCGGCCCAGACGCCGAACGCCCCGCCGGCGACGCGCTGGCCGACCTGCAGGTTCGTGACGCCCTCGCCGAGGGCCTCGACCACGCCGAGCGCCTCGGTGCCGGAGGCCGCCGGCAGTTCGGGCTTGAAGCCGTACGTGCCGCGGACGGTCCAGAGGTCGTGGTTGTGGATGGGGGAGAGGACCGTGCGGACGAGGACCTCGCCGGCGCCGGGGGTGGGGACCGGGCGCTCCTGCACGCCGAGGACCTCGGCCGGCTCGGCGAAGGTCTCGTGGACGACGGCGCGCATGGTGGTGGGGGTGGTGCTCATGGACTAGTCCTCCGAGACGGTGATGGTGACGTCGATGTTGCCGCGGGTCGCGTTCGAGTACGGGCAGACCTGGTGCGCGGCGTCCGCGAGGGCCTGTGCCTGGTCGTGCTCGAGCCCGGGCAGGACGACCTCGAGCAGCACGGCCAGCTGGTAGCCGCCCTCGCCGTTCGGGCCGATCTGCACGCGGCCACCGACGGAGGAGTCGGCGATCTTCACCTTCTGGCTGCGGGCGACACCCTGCAGTGCCGAGTGGAAGCACGCGGCGTACCCGGCGGCGAAGAGCTGCTCGGGGTTGGTGCCGGCGCCCGAGCCACCCATCTCCTTCGGGATCGCGAGGTCGAGCGCGAACGAGCCGTCGCTGGTGGCGACGCGGCCGTCGCGGCCGGCGCCGGTGGAGAGGGCCTCGGCGGTGTAGAGGGCTTCCATGGTGTTCCTTCCTTCGTGGGGTCAGTGGTCCGCGGCGGCGCGGTTCGGCGTCGCAGCGGCGTGCATGGTCTCGGTCAGCCGGTGCAGCGTCGCGATGAGTTCCGTCGCGGCGTGCTCGTCGGGCAGGCCCATCCCGGCGGCGATCGTCGACGGGATGTGTGCCAGTTCGCCGCGGATCGAGCGGCCGCGGTCGCCGAGCGTGATCGTGACGACCCGCTCGTCGGTGCTGCGACGTTCGCGACGGACGAGGTCCGACTGCTCCATGCGGCGCAGGAGCGGTGAGAGGGTGCCGGAGTCGAGCTGCAGGTGGTCGCCGAGACCGGAGACGGTCTGGTCGCCCTCGATCCACAGCGTCACGAGGACGAGGTACTGCGGGTAGGTGAGCCCCCACGGTTCCAGCAGGGTCCGGTACGCCTGCGTGGTCGCACGGCTCGCCGCGTAGAGGGAGAAGCACACCATCTCGTCGGTCACGGGCATGCCACAAGCATTGCACGCAACTCAGTTGTGCACAACCGTATCGGGGACACCTGTTGCCGATCTGTCTCGGTCACGCCCCGGTCGACCGCCCATGGTCACCGCCGTCCCCACCGCGGCGAGGACGACGCCGATGCCCACGACCTGCGCGGACGAGAGCGTCTCCCCGGCGCGGGGCCCGGTGGGGCGGACGGGAGGCGCGGGGCGGGGCCGACCCGCGCCTCCCGTCCGTCAGTCGGTCGCGTCGGCGGTCGCCGGGGCGGCGTCCGGTCCGGCGTCCTCGGTGTCCTCCGGGCGGCTGCGCAGGCGCAGGGTCGCCGCGAGGCCGAGCACCAGGAAGCCCGCGGCCGACCAGGCGGCCGCGCGCGTGCCGTCACTGAACGCCTCGGCCGCAGCGGCTCCTGCCGTCGGACTCTGTTCGGTGAGTGCCGCGATCGACCCGCCGGAGGACGCGACCACGGCGTCGGCGATCTGCGACGCGGCCGCGCTCGAGGACCCGGCGTCCTCGAGCCGGTGCTGCAGCAGCGTGCCGGTCGACGTGAACAGCACCGTCCCGAGCACCGCGATACCGAGCGCCGACCCGATCTGCCGGGCGGTGCTCTGGGCGCCCGAGGCCTCGCCGCTGCGCTCGACCGGGACGTCCCGCAGCACGACGCTCGTGAGCTGCGCGGTCGCGAGCCCGACACCGAACCCGTAGACGAACAGGCACGGCACGATCGCCCACCACGGCGTCGACGCGGTCACGACGAAGCCGATCGCCGCGACGCCGACGATCTCCGCGGCGATGCCGATCCGGACGATCCGCAGCGCGCCGATCCGCTGGCCGGCCGTCGCCGCGAACCCGCTCGCGACGAACGACCCGATGGCCAGGGCGAGCAGGACGAACCCGGTCTGCAGCGCCGAGTACCCGAGCACGTTCTGCAGCCAGATCGGCAGGGACAGGATGATGCCGAACTCGCCGAGCGACACGATGAGTGCTGCGATCGACCCGTTCCGGAACGACCCGATCGTGAAGAGGTCGAGCGCGATGAGCGTGGAGCGGCCCGCGCGCTGCCGCCGCCTCGTCCAGAGGACGAACGCCACGCCCGCGACGACGCAGAGCGCGAACGCGTACGGGATCGGGGAGAGCGGTCCGGGCCAGGTCCAGTCGCCGACCGTCAGCCGGGTGGCGTTCGACCACCAGCCGTACGTGCGTCCCTCGATCAGGCCGAACACGAGCGAGGCGCTCGTCACGACGCTGAGGACGGCGCCGACGACGTCGATCCGGCCGGCGTGCACGGTGTCGCGGGACTCGCGGACGGTCAGGGACGCGCCGACGACGATCGCGATGCCGAGCGGCACGTTGATGCCGAACGCCCACCGCCACGAGAAGTCCGTCGTCAGCCAGCCGCCGAGGAGCGGGCCCACCGCGACCATGCCGCCGATGGTGGAGCCCCAGACGGCGAAGGCGATCCCGCGCTCGCGGCCGGTGAAGGTGGCGTTCACGAGCGAGAGGGTCGTCGGCAGCACCATCGCGCCGCCGACGCCCTGCACGATGCGGGCGAGCACGAGCAGGTCGCCCGTCGGGGCCAGTGCGGCGAGGACCGAGGCGAGCGCGAACACCGTGACGCCGATGATCAGCAGGCGCCGCCGGCCGAAGCGGTCGGCGAGCGAGCCGAACACGAGCAGGAGCGCCGCGAAGACCAGGGTGTAGCTCTCCTGCACCCACTGCACCAGGGTGGAACCGATGTCGAGGTCGGCCACGATGCTCGGGATCGCGACGTTCACGATGGTCGAGTCGACGATGATGAGCGAGACGGCGATGCTGATGACGACGAGTCCGGCCCAGCGTCGGCGGTCGGGGGTGTGGTGGGTGCTCACGGGGCGGCTCCTCGGGTAGTCAGCATGCTGACTATCACCGTACGCCCGGAACGGCGACCTCGTGGAGCGCGCTCACGGGCGGGGTACGGACACCGTCGAGCGCGTGCATGGCCGGGACGGTTAGGCTGACGTGACCCACGATGACCACCAACGACCTCGACAACTCAGCGACCACTGGAGCCGGCCCCACCCGCCGCACCGGTAGGGCGTCGTCCCACGGCAAGACGATCCTGATCGGGGAGCACGCCGTGGTCTACGGCGCACCCGCGCTCGTCCTGCCGGTCATCGACGCCGTGGTGGTCGCGACGGTCACGCCGATCGACGACGCCGAGGGGCACCACCTCGAGTCGACCGTGCACACCGGCCCGCTCGACCTCGCACCCGCCGCCGTGATGCCGACCGTCACCGCGGTCACCGCCACGCTGCGGCACTTCGGCGTGACGGACCGCCGCTTCCACGTGCGCGTCGACAGCGAGGTCCCCACCGCTCGCGGCATGGGATCGAGCGCGGCGGTGGCAGCGGCGGTGACCGCGGCGGTCGCGGACGCACTCGGCGAGACGCTCGACGCCGAGGCGCACCACGGACTCATCCAGGAGTGCGAGCGGGTCGCCCACGGCCGCCCGTCGGGACTCGACGCCCGCGGGGTCGTCGCCGACGCACCGGTCTGGTTCGAGGGCGGCCGCATCGAGCCGGTCGAGCTCGGCGCCCGGTTCGCCTTCGTGGTCGCCGACACCGGGGTCCCCGGTCACACGCGCGAGGCGGTCTCCGCCGTCCGCGCCCGTCACGACGCCGACCCGGACGGCACCGGCGCCGTGATCGACCGGATCGGCGCACTCGCCCGACGCGCGCGGGCGACGCTCGTGGACGGCGACGCACAGGCGCTCGGTGCCACGATGGACGCCGCGCACGAGCTGCTCAGCGACCTCGACGTGTCGAGCGACGACCTGGACCGGCTCGTCGGCGCCGCACGTGCGGCCGACGCCCTCGGCGCGAAGCTCACGGGCGGGGGCCGCGGCGGGTGCGTCATCGCGCTCGCCACGGACGTCGACCACGCGGACCGCATCGCGGCCGCACTGCGCGGCGCGGGTGCCGCAGCCACCTGGACCACCACGATCGGAGACCGCGCCTGATGACCGCCACCGCCGTCGCGCACCCCAACATCGCCCTCGTCAAGTACTGGGGCAAGGCGGACGCCTCCCTCGCCCTGCCGGCGACCGGCAGCGTCTCGATGGGACTCGACGTGTTCCCGACGACGACGTCGGTGACCGTCGGGGACACGGCGGACGACACCCTCACCCTCAACGGCTCGGTCTCGACCGACGGGGCGCTCGTGCGGGTCACGCAGTTCCTCGACCTCGTGCGCGAGCTCGCCGGGTCCTCGGCGCGGGCGTCGGTGGTGTCCGAGAACACCGTGCCGACCGGAGCCGGACTGGCCTCGAGCGCCTCGGGGTTCGCGGCGCTCGCGACCGCGGCCGCGGCGGCGTACGGTCTCGACCTCTCCGCGCGCGACCTGTCCCGGCTCGCCCGACGCGGCTCCGGTTCGGCCACCCGGTCGATCCCCGGTGGCGTGGCGGTGTGGCACGCCGGCGACGACGAGGGCTCCTACGCCGAGCCGATCCCCGCGCCGCCGATGGCCATGGTCGTCGTGACGATCGACGCCGGCCCGAAGGCGATCGGCTCGCGCGAGGCGATGCGGCGCACCATCGCGACGTCGCCGTTCTACCCCGCCTGGGTCACCTCGACCACCGAGACCGTCGGGGACATGCTCACCGCCTGCGCCGCGGGGGACTTCACCCGCATCGGCGAGCTGACCGAGAGCAACGCCCTCCGCATGCACGCCACGATCGAGGGCGCCTTCCCACCCATCCGCTACCTCAACGCCCGCAGCGTCGCCGTGTTCGACGCCGTGGCCGAACTCCGTGCCGCCGGGGTCGA
This sequence comes from Curtobacterium sp. GD1, assembly GCF_020882855.1. Lineage (NCBI taxonomy): Bacteria > Bacillati > Actinomycetota > Actinomycetes > Micrococcales > Microbacteriaceae > Curtobacterium > Curtobacterium sp. GD1. The sequence continues at coordinate 15,702 of NZ_JAFEVQ010000027.1, forward strand.
GGCGTACGCCACCGCGGACGCCGGCCCGAACGTCGTCGTGCTCACGAAGCCCGAGGACCGGGGCGCCGTCGCGTCCGCGCTCGCGGGCTTCGGCGACGTGATCGAGTCCGGTTCCGGACCAGGCGCGCGCCTGCTCGGCTCCGAAGTCCCTGCGACGCAGGACCCGGAGGCACCCGCACCGGGTGTCGTCCGACCAGAGGAGTCCGCCGAGTGATCGAGTTCCGTGCCCACGGCAAGCTGTTCGTCGCGGGCGAGTACGCCGTCGTCGAGCCGGGCCAGCCGTCCGTCATCATCGCCCTCGACCGCGCCATCACCGCGCGCGTGCGCGAGGGCCACGGCGCCGGCAGCGTGCACTCCGAGGAGTACGGACACCTCCCGCTCACCTGGACCCGCGCCGAGGACGGCATCGCACTCGACACCGAGCACCACCCGTACGACTACGTGATGGCGACGATCGACCTCGTCGAGAAGCTCCGCGCCGAGCAGGGCATCGCTCCGCGGTTCCACGACCTCCGCATCCACAGCCAGCTCGACGACGCGAGCGGCCGGAAGTTCGGGCTCGGGTCCTCCGCGGCGGTGACCGTCGCCACGGTGGGGGCCCTCGACCGCTTCTACGGACTCGGGCTCTCGCAGCGGAAGCGCTTCCAGGTCGCCCTGCTCGCCACGATCCGGGTGAACCCGCGCGCATCCGGCGGGGACCTCGCCGCGAGCACCTTCGGCGGCTGGCTCCGCTACAGCGCACCGGACCGCGAACGGCTCGCGGCGCAGCTCGACACCCGCACCGTGACCGAGATCCTCGGCGACGCGGACGCGTGGGAGGGCTTCGACGTCCAGCGGCTGCCCGCCCCCGAGAACCTCGAGCTGCTCGTCGGCTGGACCGGTTCGCCGGCCTCGACCACGAAGCTCGTCGGTGTCGTCCGTCGGCACCGCAACGGCGGCTACCAGGCGTTCCTCGACGAGAGTCGCACCTGCGTCGACGACCTCACCGTCGGCCTGCAGACCGGCGACGCCGAGCGCACCCTCGGGGCACTCCGACGCGCCCGGGGGCTGCTCCAGCGCCTCGGCACGTCGGTCGGCTCGCAGATCGAGACCGAGCGACTCGCGACCCTGTGCGACGTCGTCGAAGCGGCGGGCGGGGCGGCCAAGCCGTCCGGTGCCGGCGGCGGCGACTGCGGCATCGCGCTCGTCCCGGCGGACATCGACCTCGCCGGCATCCACCGCGCCTGGGAGGCGCACGACATCAGACACCTCAGCGTCGCGGTGCAAGCGCCCGAAGGGAGCGTCGATGACTGACCTGCTGACCCCGATCCCCACGAAGTGGGTGGGGCCGATCCGCATCAGCGGCAACGCGGTGGAGGGCGAGCACGAGGTGCCGCTCGCCACGTACGAGTCGCCGCTCTGGCCGTCCGTCGGCCGCGGTGCCCGCATCTCGCGCATGGTCGAGGGCGGCATCGTCGCGACCGTCGTCGACGAGCGCATGACCCGTTCGGTCGTCGTCCGTGCCGACAGCGCGGCCGCGGCACACCTCGCGACCGGGCGCATCCTCGCCCGGCAGGACGAGCTCGAGCAGATCGTCGCCGGCCAGAGCCGCTTCGCGAAGCTCATCGAGGTGCACCCGGAGATCGTCGGGGACCTGCTGTTCCTGCGCTTCGCGTTCACCACCGGCGACGCCTCCGGGCACAACATGGTCACGCAGGCGGCGGACAAGCTCCTGCCGACGATCCTCGCGTGGGAGCCGGGCCTGCGGTACGTCAGCGTCTCGGGCAACTTCTGCACCGACAAGAAGGCCACCGCGGTGAACGGCATCCGCGGACGCGGCCGGAACACCGTCGCCGAGATCGTCATCCCGGGCGAGGTCGTCGAGAAGCGGCTCCGGTCGAGCGCGGCACGCATCGCCGAGCTCAACGTCGCGAAGAACCTCGTCGGGTCGACCATCGCCGGGGCCATCCGCTCCGCGAACGCCCACTACGCGAACATGCTCCTCGGCTTCTACCTGGCCACCGGGCAGGACGCGGCGAACATCGTCGAGGGGTCCCAGGGCATCACGAGCGCCGAGGACCGCGACGGCGACCTGTACTTCGCCACCTCGCTCCCGCACCTCATCGTCGGCACGGTCGGCAACGGCAAGGGCGGGGACCTGCCCGTCGTCGAGGACGCCCTCGTGCGCCTCGGCTGCCGCGAGGACCGCGAGCCCGGTGCCAACGCACGCCGGCTCGCCGCCCTCTGCGCCGCGACCGTCCTGTGCGGGGAGCTCTCCCTGCTCGCCGCGCAGACCAACCCGGGCGAGCTGATGGCCGCCCACGTCGCGATGGAACGTCGCGGCGCGAAGCCCGCCGGAGGTGCAGCGTGACCCGCATCGGCATCCACGACCTCGCCGTCGCGACCGGGCACCACGTGCTCGAGCTCGACGACCTCGCCGAGCGCCTCGGGGTGGACCCGGCGAAGTACCACGTCGGTATCGGACAGGACGCGTTCAGCGTGCCCGCTCCCGACGAGGACATCGTCACGATGGGCGCCGCCGCCGCGAAGGAGATCATCGACCGCCACGGTGCCGACGGCATCCGCACGGTGCTCTTCGCCACCGAGTCCGGCGTGGACCAGTCGAAGGCCGCCGGGGTGTTCGTGCACGGCCTGCTCGGGCTGCCGCAGAACGTCCGTGTCGTCGAGCTGAAGCAGGCCTGCTACGGCGGGACCGCTGCCGTCCAGCTCGCCCTCGGCATCGTCGCGCGTGCTCCGCGGGAGCGCGTGCTCGTCATCGCCGCCGACGTCGCGCGCTACGACGTCGACACCGCCGCCGAGCCGACGCAGGGTGCCGGCGCCGCCGCGATCCTGATCGCCGCCGACCCCGACCTCATCGAGATCGAGCCGGCCGCGGGTGTCTTCACCGCCGACGTCGACGACTTCTGGCGGCCGAACGACCGCTCCACCGCACTCGTCGACGGCCGCCTGTCCGTGAGCGCCTACGTCGACGCGTTCGTCGGGGCGTGGGACGACCTCGCGGGGCAGGGCGGACCGGCGTACGAGGACATCGTGCGCTTCGTCCACCACCAGCCGTTCACGAAGATGGCGCTCAAGGCGCACCGGAAGCTCACGCAGCACGTCGGGGTGCCCTTCGACGAGTCCGAGCTCGCACTCGGGTTCACGTACAACAAGCAGACCGGCAACACCTACACGGCGTCGCTCTGGATCGGGCTGGCCGCACTGCTCGACCTCGACGATGACCTCGCCGGGGAGCGCATCGGCCTGTTCAGCTACGGGTCCGGCAGCGTCGGGGAACTCATCACCGGCATCGTGCAGCCGGCGTACCGCGAGCACCGCCGTGTGGGTCGGGTCCGCGAGCTCCTCGCCGCCCGGGTGCCGCTCTCGGTCGACGCCTACCGGGAGCTGCACGCCGCGGGCACCGCGACGAGCGAGGACGTCGAGCGTCCGCGGGTCACGGCTGCGCCGTACCGCTTCGCCGGGGTGCGCGGCGGCGCGCGCCGCTACGAGGCGACGCGTCCCTGACTCGACCGGCTGACGGACGGGACCTCGCGTTCCAGACGCTGGTAGCTGGTCTCCATGCCGTCCGTCATGCCGGTCGCGAGGATCATGTCCCGCTGCTCCCGGTCGGGGTAGGTGATGCGGAGCGTCATGAGCGTGACGCCGTCGGCCTCGTCGAACTGCAGGTCGTTGACGTTGGCCGGGAACGGCGCACCGGTCATCCGTTCGGTCGTGACCATGCGGCGTTCCGGCTCGATGACGAGGTTCTCGCCCTCGAACCCGAACGCCTCGCCCTCGGTGTCCCCGACGGGCGCCCAGGCCTGCCGGAACGAGCCCCCGACGACCAGGTCGTTCTCGCACACCGTCATCTCCCACCCGTCCGGGCCGAGCAGCCAGCGGCGCATCAGCTCCGGCTCCGTGTGCGCACGCCAGAGCAGGTGCCTCGGCGCCGCGAACGCGCGGGTGATGGCCACGTGGGTGTCGTCCACGATCTCGGTGACCGTGCCCCGGCCGAGGGCGTACTCGCGGAGGTCGGCCAGCACCGTGTCGAGCTGCCCGAACGCCTGCTCGTAGCCGTCGAGCATGCCCATCTCGAGCATGGCGTCGAGGTCGGCGGCGGACGCGAACGACGTCAGCACCGTCACCCGTGACCCGCTGCCGACGGTGTCGAACGACAGCACGGTCTCGCTCGCGGGCAGCGAGTCGTCGACGGTGCCCTCGGCGTCGGAGAACAGGTCGCGGAAGGCGATCCGGCGGGGTTCGTCGACCTCGGACACCTGCCAGAGTGCGTGGAACCGTTCGTTCTCGGGCGAGGTCATCCGGTAGTGGGCGACGCCGCCGGGACGGAGGTCGAACGACGTGAACGTGGCGGGGAACCCGGGCGGACCCCAGAAGCGTTCGAGCTGCCGGGGATCCGCGAACGCTGCCCAGAGGCGTTCGACGGGGACGGGGAACTCGGCCACGAGGGTCATGGTGAGCTCCTCGGGGTCGGTGTGGACGGACGTGGTCGGCATCAGTGGCTCCCTTGCGTTCGGTCGTCGCCGCGCGGCGCGCGGTCTGCTCCCAGCAGTGCGTCGAGCCGGTCGATCCGGCCGCGCCAGAGGTCCGCGTAGCCGTCGAGCAGCCCGCGGACGCGATCGATCTGTCCCGGCTCGGCGCGCACGATGCGGGTGCGGCCCCGGGGTTCCTTGGTCACGAGTCCTGCTCCTTCGAGGACGGCGACGTGCTTCTGGACGGCGGCGAACGACATCGCGTAGGCGTCCGCGAGCGCGCTCACGGACGCCTCGCCGACCAGGGTGCGACGGACGATGTCGCGTCTGGTCGCATCGGCCAGGGCGTGGAAGACCCGGTCGACCTCGGCATCGCTCAGTTCGGTTCGTGCAACCATTTGGTTGTACGTTACGACGGTCCTGCCCGCCGCACAACCCCCGCGGTGTACAAGGACGCATGGGTCAGCTCATCTACGACGGAGAGCCGCTCGACCTCCGGATCGACGACCGAGCGCTCACACACCTGCAGATCGTCATCGTGAACATGCTCCGGCGGGAGCACCGGTTCGCGTTCTCGTGGAAGGACGACGCCGTCCACGGCAACGGGCGCAGCACCATCTGGATGCACCCGAACGTGAGCCTGCACTTCAAGTTCTCCGGCAGCCGGGTGCCCCGGATCAACCGCAGCTGGCTCGAGGACCTCTACGCCGCCGCCACCTCGGGCTCCGGTCTCGTGCTCACCCCGGAGCCGTCGGACACGAGCACGGCGGACGACTCGGCGTGGTCCCGTGCGGTGGTGCCCGGCGACGCGGACGACGACTCCGGCACCGACGACGCCGGATAGCACACAGCCCGTGAACGGTCAACGGGTCGCGCACGTCCGTGCAGTCTGAGTACGGTGGGCGTACCGCGCGAGTGATCGACTCCGGCCCAGGGAGCCGGTGACGGTGGCTCCGCGGTCGGAGGGGGGAACCACGCGACGTGCGAGGAGTCCCGGATCAGGGGCCTCCCGGCCCAATGCGCCCCCTCGCCGTCGCCCCGGTCGTGGATTCGGGTTCCGCACCGGGGCGACGGGCGTGGCACCGGCCGCGCGCGCCGCTCGCCGGCCGCGCGCGCCGCTCAGTACACGTCGCGGACGTACCGCTTGCCGCGCCGCATGTCGGCGAGGTACGCCTGTGCGTCGTCCTCGCCCTTGCCCCGCTGGCTCCCGATGACGGCCAGGAGCGCCTGCTCGACGTCCTTCGCCATCCGTGAGGCGTCGCCGCACACGTACAGGTGTCCGCCGTCCTCGAGCCACGAGTAGAGCTCCGGGGCCTGTTCGAGCATCCGGGTCTGCACGTAGACCTTCTCGGCCTGGTCGCGCGAGAACGCCAGGTCGAGGCGGTCCAGGACGCCCTGCTCCTGCAGCTCGGTGAGTTCGTCCTCGTAGACGAAGTCGGTGTCGCGGTGCTGGTCGCCGAAGAACAGCCAGTTCCGGCCCGTCGCCCCGGAGACCGCACGCTCGTGCAGGAACCCGCGGAACGGTGCGATGCCGGTCCCCGGGCCGACCATGATCATCGGCGCGGACGGGTCGGCTGGTACCCCGAACGACGCGTTCGGCTGCAGGTAGACGTCCACGGTGCCGTCGGGGGCGACCCGGTCGGCGAGGAACGTCGACGCGACGCCGGCGTACATGCGGTGCGGGTCCCCGTACCGGACGGACGCGATCGTCAGGTGGATGCGGTCCGGGTGCGCGAGCGGGCTCGACGAGATCGAGTACTGGCGCGCCTGCAGCGGTCGGAGGTTCGGCAGGAGCTCGTCGAGTCCGGGTGCCGCGGGTCCGGCGTCGCGGAGCAGGTCGAGCACGTCGCGACCCCACAGCCAGCGGTCGAGCTCGTGCTTGTCACCGTGCGAGACGACGGCGGCGAGCTCCGACGACGGTGCGCGCTGGACGAGGTCCGCGATGAGGTCCTTCGAGGGCGTCCGGATCTCACGGTCGGTCCGCAGGACCTCGGTGACCGGGCGGCCGTCGAGCGTCTCGGAGCCGTTCGCGCCGACCTGCTCGAGCAGCTCGCCGACGAACACCTCGTCGTTGACCGGCACGACCGCGAGCGCGTCGCCCGCCGAGTACTCGATCCCGGAGTCGCCGAGGTCGAACTCGTAGTGCCGGATCTCCTTCGCGCTGCGCGGCGAGGAGAGCAGCCGGTTCTCGACCAGCGTCGACGGGTACGGGTTGCGCTTGTTCCACTGGGCACCGGGCCTGGAGGCACGGCTCGCGCCCGCCCCGCCGGCCGCGGTCGTCGCACCGGTCGCCGCCACCGCCGTGGTCGCGCCGGGCTGCACGCCCGCCTCCGCCGCCAGACGGTCGAGCACCGCCGCCGTCCAGAGCGCGGCCGGGTCCTCGTAGTCCACGTCGCAGTCGACGCGGTCGTGGATGCGGGTGGCGCCGAGCTGCTCGAACCGGGTGTCGAGGAGCTTGCCGGCCTGGCAGAACTCGTCGTAGCTCGTGTCGCCGAGCCCGAGGACGGCGTACTGCAGTCCCTCGAGCCGCGGCACGGTGGTCGCCTGGATCGCGTCCCAGAACAGTCCGGCGTTGTCGGGCATCTCGCCCTCGCCGTACGTCGAGGTGACCACGAGCACGTGGGACATCCCGGCGAGCTGCTCCGGCGTGACGGCGTCGAGCGCGGTGGCACGACCGCCGAGCCCGCGGGCCTTCGCGCCGGCGACCAGCTCGTCGGCGAGGAACTCCGCGTTGCCGGTCTGCGTGCCGAACAGCACGTCGATCGTCGTCGTCGGGGCGCCGCCGGAGGCCCGCTTGCCCGCGGCGGCGATGCCGGCGATGAACCCGGCGAGCCAGGACTCCTGGGCCTGCGAGAACGGTGCGTCGACCGGGATCAGCGATCCGGTCGGGGGGAGCAGGCTCACGCGGACACCGCCTCGGTCGGCGCCTGCGGTGCACGGCGGGCGATGTCCTCGAGCGCTGCGTTCGCGAGCAGCTCGTCGAATCGGGCCTCGCGGACGCGGCCGTCGTTCTTGGCGTTCTGGTGCATGATCCACCCGGTGGTGCCCGGCGCGTCCATGCTGCGGTTGTTCCGCTGCGTGAGCGCGCGCTTGTAGTCGTCGAGGCGCTTGATCGCGATGAGGGTCGCGAGCTCGTCGTCCGCGAAGCGGTCCAGCGTGCCGCGCAGGTACTTCACGACGCGCTGCTTCACGAAGAAGTCCTCGGTGAGGATGAGGTTCTTGACCGCCTCGGTCACCCGGGGGTCGTTCGGGCCGGCCGCGCCGGGGACCCGCTCGAGCGCGAGGTCCTGGGCGACGCCGAGCACCGTGTACGAGGACAGGAGCGAGAACATGTCGTCGCCCTGGTCGCCGAGCGACGGGGCACGGCCGCCGAGGACGGCGCGCTGGTCGCGGTAGTCGACCTTGAACGCGCGGAGCTTGTCCGTCGCGATCGAGGTCGCCAGCTCGTCGAGCAGCTCGTTCCGGCTCGCCGCGGCCAGGATCTCGCCGGCGTCCTGGGTGAGCAGGAGCGCCCGGGGCATGCCGACGAAGACGTGCTGGCGGGTGGTCTCCCACTCGGCGAGCAGACGCTCGGCCAGCGCCGAGCCCGTCGCCTCGAGGTGCCACTCGAGCAGAAGGCGCGCCGCTGCCTCGTGGAAGGCCCCGCGCTCGGTGTCGGTGACCGGGAACACGAGGAGCGAGTCGGTGCTCGCGCGCTCGGTGACCTCGCCGGAGGGGTCGTACTGGTAGAGGAACCCGCCGGACATGCCGTTGCCGAGGCCCTTGCCGAAGGTGCCGAGGTTGAACACGGCACCGCCCGTCATGTACTCGCAGCCGAAGTCCCCGACGCCTTCGACCACGGCCGTCGCGCCGGAGTTGCGCACGGCGAACCGGTCGCCGGCCTCGCCCTCGACGAAGGTGCGGCCGCCGGTCGCCCCGAACAGCGCGAAGTTGCCGACGAGGACGTTGCCGCCCTGTCCGGCACTGCCGCCACCGGGGGCGCGGACGATGATCCGGCCACCGCTCTGGCTCTTGCCGACGCCGTCGTTCGCGGTGCCGGTGTGCTCGAGCACGATGCCGTCGTTGTTGAACACGCCGTACGACTGCCCGGCCGACCCGAGCGTGCGGATCGTGACCGCGCCGTCGACGAGCCGGCGGCGTCCGCGGTCGTCCGTGGTGATCGCCGGGTGCCCGGACAGGTCGGAGTCGCGCAGCTCGTGGTTGAGCAGGCGCTCCACGTCGATGCCGAGCTGGCCGCCGACGGACTTGTCGCTGTTGCCGAGCAGCACGCCGTGCACGAGCACGTGCGCCTGCTCGTGGTCGACGAGGGCCGTGCGGACCCGCTCGAGCAGCGCGTCGTCGGTGTGGAAGTCCTTCTCGAGGTACTCCGGGTCCTCGACCAGCTTCTCGGGGACCTGCGCGAGGAGCGCCCGGACGTCGAGGCGCCCGACGCTCGCCGGGTGGTCGAGGAGCTGCAGCAGGTCGGTGCGACCGCGGGCTTCGCGCAGGGAGCGCAGGCCGAGGCGCGCGAGGATCTGCCGCACGTCGTGGGCGATGTTGAGCAGGTACTGCGCGAGCGCACGGGGGTCGCCCTCGAACGCCTCGGCGTTCGTGGTGAGGCCAGCCGGGCACTTCACGTTGCAGTTCTTCGCCATCACGCAGCCGAGCATCATGAGCGCGGTCGTGCCGAACTCGAAGCTGTCGCCGCCGAGCAGCGCGCTCGTGACCACGTCGGAACCGGTCTGGTGCGCGCCCGAGCAGCGGAGCGTGACCTTCTGGCGGAGGCCGTTCGCGACGAGCGCCTGGTGGACCTCGGCGACGCCGATCTCCGCCGAGCGGCCGGCGTACTTCAGGCTCGTGACGGCCGCGGCGCCCGTGCCACCGGTGTTGCCCGCGACGTTGATGACGTCCGCGCCGGCCTTGGCGACGCCGACCGCGATGGTGCCGATGCCCTCGGAGGACACGAGCTTCACGATCACCCGGACCCGGGCGGCCTTGCAGTCGTGGATGAGCTGCGCGAGGTCCTCGATCGAGTACGTGTCGTGGTGCGGCGGCGGCGAGATGAGCTCGACGCCGGGGGTGCCACCACGGGCCGCGGCGATGTCCACCGTGACCTTCGGCGCGGGCAGCTGGCCGCCCTCGCCCGGCTTCGCGCCCTGGCCGATCTTGATCTCGAGCTCCTCGAGCATCGGGTCGGCGAGGTAGCCCGCCCAGATGCCGAACCGTCCCGAGGCGAACTGCTTGATGCGCGAGCCGCGGATCGTGCCGTAGCGGGAGTGGTGCTCGCCGCCCTCACCGCTGTTCGACATGCCGCCGACCATGTTCGTGCCGTGCGCCACCGCCTCGTGCGCGGTCGCGACGAGCGCGCCGTGGCTCATCGCGCCGGACGCCAGGGTCCGGGTGATCTCGTGCGCCGGCTGGACCTCGTCGAGCGCGACGCTCGCCGGGGCGTGGTCGAGCAGTGCGAGCAGCTCGACGGCGGAGCCGGTGGCGCGGAGCGTCACCTGGGTGTCGTCGACGGAGTCGACGTCGACCTGGCCGGGGTGCAGCAGCGCGAGGCCGTCCGCGAGGGCCGCGTGGCGCAGTGCACCCGTGGTCCCCGTCGACGTGAGCTCGAGGCGGAAGCGAGCCGTGCCTCCTGGAAGGTCCCCGTCGTCGGCCGGACGCGAGCCGGAGAGTCCGCGCACCGTGACGCTCGCGTTGCCGGTGGTCGAGAAGCGGCCGAGCTCGCGGGCGAAGTCCTCTGCCGTGTCGATACCGGTGACGTCCGCGGGCAGCGCGAGGACGTCGCGGAGGGCCGCGGGACGGCGCGAGCGCTCGTCGTGCGTCGTCTGCAGGAACGTGACGTAGCCCGGGGTGATCCGGTGCGCGTCGATCTCGGCGTCGCTCAGCCGGTCGTAGCCCGTGTTGCGGTAGGCGGTGTCGGTGATGCCGAACGCGTCGTCGAGCTGGCCGAGCGTGAGGAGCCGCAGCGCCTCGGAGTCGCCGGAGCGCTCGAAGGCCGGACGCTCCTCGGTCATGCCGCCGAAGCCGCGCACGCTCGCGACGCCGAACGAGTGCCCGGCACCGTCCGAGCGCTCCTTGAAGAGGCCGAGCATGGGCACCTGGCCCTCGGACTCGACCGTGCGGGCGCGCTCGTGCCAGTCCGTCGCGGCCTGCGCGATGCGGGCGAACCCGACGCCGCCGACCGGGGCCTGCATGTGCGGGAAGACCCGGGCGAGCAGGTCGTCGCGGGTGTCGAGGTAGTTCGGCTCGAAGAACTCGCCGCCGATGTAGCTCTCGGCCGTGCAGAGCCCGACGCGGCCCATCGTCTTCGCGAGGGCCTTCTCGGCCGCCTTCCGGAAGCGCTTGAGGGCGAGGTCGGTCGCGGTCAGTTCGCCGGCCGGGGCGGGCGCTGCGGGGTACTTCTCCTCCGCACGGAGACGTGCGGAGAGGCTGTACACCGCTGCGGCGCCGAAGCCGAGCGCCGTCGCCACGTGGTGTGACGATGGCAGCTGACCGGACTCGGCGACGACGGAGATCCGCAGCCGCAGGCCGGTCTCGATGAGTCGTTGGTTGACGGCGGCGACGGCGAGGATGACGGGGAGGGGCGCGTGCGTCGACGACACGTTGCGGTCGGTGAGCACGGCGATGCCGCCGGTGCGCTCGGCGAAGGCGGCGACGGCGTCGGCGAGGTGCTCGGTCGCGGTGCGGACCGCGTCGGCGTTCGCCTGCTCGTCGCCGAGCACCGGCACGTAGAGCATGTCGAAGCGCTCGAGCGGCACGATGTCCTGCTCGCGCAGGCGCACCATGTCGAGGTGCCCGAGGATCGGGGACTCGACGACGAGCTGTCGCGTCGCCGAACCCGTCCCGTCGGGCTTCGCGCCGAGGGCGACGCGCATCGACATGCCGTCGGCCTCGCGGATCGAGTCGAGCGGCGGGTTCGTCACCTGGGCGAAGCGCTGTGAGAAGTACTTCGCCATGCCGCCCTCGGTGTCGCTCAGGGCGTTGATGGCGTTGCCGTAGCCCATCGCCGAGATCCGCTCCGAGCCGTTCTGCAGCATCGGGTCGAGCATGAACCGGAAGCTCTCCTGGTTCAGCGAGTACGCCACGTAGCGGCCCGCGAGCGACAGGTCGCCCTCGTAGCCGAGCGTGGTCGTCGTGCGCTGGTACTCCGGCGCCGGGACGTCGTCCAGGTTGACGCGCGCGGCGTCGAGGAGCGTCCCGTACGGCTTCTGCGCAGCGAGCATCTCGAGCACCTCGCGCGTGCGCATGAGCGTGCCGGTGCGGTGGTCGACGACGAGCATGCCGCCCGCCTCGATGCGGCCGCGGTGCACGACGTCCTCCGGCTCGAACTCGACCTGACCGGCCTCGGACGACACCATCAGGTACTCGGCGGTCTGCACCGAGCGCAGCGGGCGCAGGCCCAGTCGGTCGAGCCGGGCGCCGACCACGTCGCCGTCGCTGAAGATCACGGCGGCCGGGCCGTCGTTCTTCTCCTCGTAGAGCGAGAAGAACTCGAGCATGTCCCGCACCGCCGGGGTCAGGGTGCGGTCGTTCTCCCACGCCGGGGGCATGAGCGAGACCACGGCCTCGACGATCTCGAGGCCGTCGTCGAACACCCGGCTCTGCAGGGTCTGGTCGAGGCGGCTCGAGTCGGACTGGCCGGGCGGGCGGACGATGCTGCGGGTCCGTGCACGGGCGAGGGCCTCGTCGGACAGCCGGTTCTTCCGGTCGGTGTTCAGCTCGCCGTTGTGCGCCATCAGACGGAACGGCTGCGCCATCGTCGGGTGCGGCTCGGTGTTCGTCGAGAACCGGGTGTGGAAGTAGAGCGTCCGGACCGAGTGGCGCGGGTCACGCAGGTCGGTGAAGTAGCCGATGACCTCGCCGGAGTTCAGCCGCCCCTTGAGGATCTGGGTCCGGGCGCTGAGCGACAGCGGGTACAGGGCGGCGTGCTCGGCGCGGTCGGCGGCGGCCTGGCCGTACGACACCGCCTCGATCGCGAGGAGGGCGCGGTTGGCGGCGGCGTCGACCTCGGCGCGGGTCCACGCCTCGGGGGCGCGGAAAACCCACTGCACGATCGGCAGCTGGTACTGCTCGGCCTCGGGGCGCGCGACGGAGTGGTCCACCGGGACGTCACGGACGAGCAGGAGCTCGAAGCCCTGCTGCTCGATGGTCTCCGTGACGGTCTGCTGCGCACGGGCGCGCTCGGCGTCCGCAGCCGGGCCAGTGCCGCTCGGCACGAAGCAGTTCGCGACGCCGAAGTGGCCCGCGCGGAGCTCCTCGCCGGTGATCGCGCTGAAGAACTCGACCGACAGGTCGATGCTCACGCCCGCGCCGTCACCGACACCCTCGGCGGACTTGCCGCCGCGGTGGGGGATGGCGCACAGCGCTTCGTCGCCCTTGCGGATGACGTCGTGGCTCGGCGTCCCGTCGAGTCGGGTGATGAAACCGACGCCGCAGTCGCTCGATTCGCGGGCAGGGTCGTAGAGACCGAAGGAGGAGGGGTTCACGTGTGCAGGTCCAGTGGGGCGTTGCCGGCAGCGGACGGCCAGGCTGCATCAGTGGAGCGCTCGCCGCGGGCAGACCGATGGTGGCAGTCGGGCCCTGTGGGGTTGTGGTGCGGTGAGGCGATGCTACGGCGCGGTATACCGCCCGCGCAACACCGCGGGGCCGGGGTGCGCGGCGCGGGCGCGGCGGGGGTGTGCGGCGCGGGTGCGGCCGGGGCGCGGCGCGGTTCGCTTCCGCACAACGAAAGTCACTCCGCGCCGCGGATCCCCGTGGCGCGGAGTGACTTCGGTTGTGCGAACGAGCGGCCGGCCGCGGACCGGCCGCCGGCGTCAGGCGGCGTGGCGCTCGTCGACCGCGATCGGCTCGGTCGCCGCCGTGCTCGCGTCCGCCGCCGGGGTCGTGCCCGGGCGGATGAGCTCCGGACGACGCCGCGACCGGAACACCCACGCCTTGAACAGGACGAAGCGGACCAGCGTCGCCACGAGGTTCGCAGCCGTGAGCACCACGATCTCCGCACCGTGCGACGATCCCGGTGCCGCCGAGTGCAGGATCACCAGCGACCCGGACGTGATCGCCCACGCGATCCCGAACACCACCAGCCCCTGCACGTGGTGCCGCCCTGCGCCGGCACGTCCCCGCACCCCGAACGTGAAGCGTCGGTTGAGTGCCGTGTTGCCGATCGCGGTGACCAGGAGCGCCAGGAAGTCCGCCGTCTGGGCACCGATCGCCGGGCGGAACAGGGCGTAGAGCACGGCGAACGCGATCGTCGACAGCACGCCGATCGCCCCGAAGCGCAGCACCTGCCCGACGATCCCGACGTGCGGCGGCGTGAACGGACGGCGGCCGATGGCGTCGTACACCGCACCGATCGGCACCCGTCCGGTCGCGAGCCCGCGGGAGACCCGCCACATCCCCTTGAGGTCCTCGGTCGCGGTCGAGGCGATGTGCACCGACGAATTCACGTCGTCCACCCAGTCGACCGGGACCTCGTGGATCCGCAGTCCGGCGTGCTCGGCCAGCACGAGCAGCTCGGTGTCGAAGAACCACGCGTCGTCCTCGCACAGGGGCAGGACGTGTTCCGCGGCCTGCCGGGTGATCGCCTTGAAGCCGCACTGCGCGTCCGAGAAGGACACCCCCATCGTGGTGCGGAGCAGCAGGTTGTACGAGCGGGAGATGAACTCGCGCTTCCCGCCGCGCACCACACGTGACGAGCCCGCCAACCGGGTGCCGATCGCCACGTCCGAGTGCCCGGACAGCAGCGGGGCGACCAGGGGTTCGAGCGCGGCGAGGTCGGTGGAGAGGTCCTCGTCGACGTAGACCAGCACGGTGGCCGGCGACGCTGCCCAGACGGCCTTGAGCGCACGGCCCCGGCCCTTCTCGGGCAGGTGCACCGCGTGCACGTCCGGCAGCATCGCGGCGAGGTCGTCGGCGATGCGTGCGGTGTCGTCGGTCGAGGCGTTGTCCGCGATCGTGATGCGCCAGGTGTTCCGGAGCGACGTCCGGCAGAAGGTGTGCAAGCGGCGGACGTGGGCGGCGAGCGTGTCCTGCTCGTTGTAGCAGGGGACGACGATGTCGATGTCGATGTCGAGGGTGTGGTTCGTCTCCGTCATACCGCACATGCTCGGGACCGGGCATACGGGGACCGCAGCAGCCTGCTGTGCCGCGTCTAAGAACGCGCGTGCGGCCACCGCGCAGCCCGACGACGACTGCGCACGGTGGACCACGAGCAGTCGTCGTCGGAGCGCGCACCCGTGGCCGGACAGCACGGAGCGAACAGCGCGCACCCGTGGCCGTGCAGCGCGGAGCGGACAGCGCGCAGCGGGTCAGCGCGCGAACAGCACCTGCACGGCCGCGATGACCACGAGCACCGCGATGGGGACGCCCGCGATCCAGACCCCGGCGCGCACCTGCGTCCGCCGGATCGTGGCCGGCGCGTGCGACGTCCGGGCGAACTCGGTCGCCGCGACGAGCTCCGGGGCCGCGGCCGGCGGCGCGGGCTCGGGCTGGGGCCGGTCGTCCTCGAACGCGGGCACCTCGACCACGAGGTCGTCGGCGCGCGGCCGCTCCGGCAGTCGTGCGAAGTCGTTCGGCATGCGGGCCCCCGTCCGTTCCCGTCCAGTGTGCCACGGCACCGACGGCACCGACGGCACCGACGGCTTCCGCGCCAGCCGCACGCCCACCAGCAGCCGCGCTGCCGGCCGCACGCCCACCGGCAGCCGCGCTGCCGGTCAGCCCTGGACGGTGAGCGCCCCCGACTGCAGGACGACCCGCCCGTCCTTCGGCAGCCACACCTGGAGTCCGCCGACCTCGGCGACCGAGAACCGCGACCGCTCCGAGTCGAACAGCTGCGTCACGGCCCCGGACGGCGGGAAGCGTCGGTCGTTCCCGACCACGATCGCGACGTACGGCCCCTGGTCGGCCCGGGTGGTGCCGCGCTCGGCGACGTACGGCACGAAGAGCCCCGGGGTCGCCGACACGAACAGGATCTTGCCGTCCGGCACGTGCTGTTCCTCGAGGTAGTCCCCGAGCAGCGCGATGCCCGTCGGGTGCTGGCGTGCGATGTCCTGGCTGAGCCGGACGGACGGCACGACGAGCGAGACGACCAGCACGAGCGACAGCGCCGTCGCGACCGGGACCGCCCGCCGCACCGGCACACGCGGCAGTCGCGCCAGCCCGATCGCGGCCAGGACGAGCAGGAACGGCATCCACGCCGAGTAGTACGTGGGCAGCGCGATCTTCGCGACGACCACGTAGAAGCCCACGAGCAGCGCCAGGGCGATGCCGACGTACGCGACGAGCCGGTCGGCCCGGATCGCCAGCGCCGCGACGACCCCGACCGCGAGGACGACGAGCAGCAGCACCCCCGTGCCGGCCTCCATGAAGTGCAGGTTCGCCCACCACGGGGCGAACCGGTAGACGGTGCCGCCGATGGTGATCGGGTGGCCGGTGGTGTTCTGCCCCTCCTGGAACTCGATCATGTACCGGATCGCGGACCGGATCCCCATCGGCACGTACGACACGACGAACACCAGCCCGAACGCGGCCGCCCACGTCGCGCCGCCGACGAGCAGTCGACGCCAGGCCCGGAACAGCACGGGCAGCAGCAGGAACACCGGCAGCAGCACCACGGTGGAGACCTTCGACGTCACCGACAGGGCCATCAGCGCACCGGACACGGGCGCGAGCCACCACCGGTCGCCGCGCATCCACACCCACGCCGTGGCCACCGCGAGCACGGCGAACGCGGTCATCACCGGGTCGAGCAGTGCCAGACGGTCGACGCGCGGACCGGCACCACCGCGCGGCGTCAGCCACCAGAGGGCGGCGGCGAGCAGGGCGCCCCAGTAGCCGATCTCGCGCCGCAGCCACCAGTACAGCGCGACGCCGACGCCGAAGGTGAGCAGGGCGACGAGCACGCGCGGACCGATCGGCCCCTGCCCAGCGACGAGCTGCGCGAGACCGAACAGGTACTTCGCGGTCGGGGGGTGCTCGCGGTTGAACGAGAAGGCGCCGTGCACGTACTGCCACCCGGCGCGGAGGTAGATGTCCTCGTCGCCGGTGATGTTGGGCCCGCCGATGTTCCAGAAGCACTGGTACAGGGCCCAGAGCAGGACCACGGCCGCCACTCCTGCCCGGATGCGGAGGTCACCGGCGAGTGCGGACAGTCGTGAGGGCACCGTCCGAACCTAGTTGCTCGGCCGCTCCCGAGCGAACCGGCCCGGTCAGCCGGCGTCCGGTGTCCGACCCGGCAGATCGACCGTGAACGCCGTCCGCCCCGGCTCCGAGGCGACCCGGACGAGCCCGTCGTGCGCGGTCACGACGGCCCGGACGATCGCCAGCCCGAGGCCGCTCGTGCCGTGCTCGCGGGACCGGGACGCCTCGCCGCGGGTGAACCGGTCGAACAGCGTCGGGAGCACCTCGGCGGGGATGACCGGTCCGTCGTTCGTGACCACGAGACGCACGACGTCGCCGGTCCGCTGCAGGGAGACCACCACGGACGTGCCCTCCGGCGTGTGCGTCCGCGCGTTCGCCAGCAGGTTCGTCACGACCCGCCGCAGCTGCGTCGTGTCCCCGGACACCACGATCGGGTGGTCGTCCAGCACCTGCAGCGTCCACCGGTGCCCGGGTGCGGTCGCGCGCGCGTCCATCGTCGCCTCGACGACGATCGACGTCAGGTCGACCGGCTCGCGCGCCGGTGCCGGGCCGGACGCCAGGGCGACAGCGTCGAGCCGTGCGAGCAGGAGCAGCTCCTCCACGAGGTCGCCCATCCGCACCGCCTCGCGCCCGATCCGGTCGACGTTGCGGCGCACCGCGTCGGGGTCGTCCGACGACGCCGAGAGCTCGGCGTACGCCCGCACGGTCGCGATCGGGGTCCGCAGCTCGTGCGACGCGTCGGCGACGAACGTCCGCATGCCCGTCTCGGCCTCGCGTCGGACCGTGAGCGCCCGGGCGACGTGTCCGAGGAGGCGGTTGAGCGCGGTGCCGACCTGCTCGACCTCGCGGTTCGCCGCGAGGTCCCCGGCCGAGACCCGCACCGGGATGTCCGTGTCGCCGCGCTCCAGGTCGAGCTCGGTGACGTCGGACGCCACGGCCGCCACCCGTTCGAGCGGGCGGAGCGATCGCCGGACGAGCAGGGTCAGCGCCCAGGCCGCGACGAGCAGCCCGACGACCGTCACGACACCGATGACGAGCAGGAGGCGGGCGATGGCGGCGTCGAGGTCGCCGAGCGGCAGCGCGGTCACGAAGACGTCGCCGTCGTCGCCGACGGCCTGGGCCCGGTAGGTGCCGAGCTTCCCCAGGTCGACCGTCACGGGGTCGCCGTCGCTGGCGATGCGCGACAGGGTCGCCTCCTGCGCCGACGACAGCCCGTGCTGCCGACCGCTGCTGTCCGTGTACCCGCCGAGGACGGTCGCGCCGTCGCGCCGGATCGCGACGACGGTGCCGGCGGACTGTCCGGGAGCACCGATGAACGCGTTGTCCGGGTCCGAGCCGGAGCCGGTACCGGTCGACCGGGGCGGTGGCCGTTCGCCGTCCGGTCCGCCGACGGTCCGCTCGGCCGCGGTCGCGAGTTCCGCGTCGAGCCGGTCGACCAGGTACCCGCGGAACGCGACGACCGTCACCGCTCCGACGACGACGTTGGTCGCGACGAGCAGGAGCGCCACGGCCGCCACGATCCGCCACCGCAGCGACGGCACGCGCCGCCGACGGTCGGTTCCGTTCCGGGCCCGGGAGGCGCGGCTCGCCGTCCGCGGTCGGCTCACGTCGTCGGCCGGAGCACGTACCCGGCTCCGCGGACGGTCTGCAGCATCGGCTCGCGTCCGGCGTCGAGCTTCTTGCGCAGGTACGAGACGTACATGTCCACGAGGTTGGACGACGTACCGAAGTCCATCCCCCAGACGTTCGCCAGGAGTTGCTCCCGGGAGAGCACGCGGTTGGCGTTCCGCGCGAGGTGCCGCAGCAGCTCGTACTCGGTCGGGGTGAGGTCGATCGGTTCACCGGCGCGCGTGACCGTCCTGGTGTCCTCGTCGAGCCGGAGGTCGCCGACGCTCGTCTCGGTCGGACTCCCGACGGCTGTGACCCGGGGCGACGTCCGGGCCAGGATCCGCGCCCGGACGAGCAGCTCGTCGATGCCGAAGGGCTTGGTCAGGTAGTCGTCGCCGCCGCCAGTGAGTCCGGCGAGCCGGTCCTCGGGGGCGTCCCGCGCCGTGAGGAACAGCACCCGCACGTCGTCCCGGGCGTCACGGAGTCGTTCGAGCACCTCGAACCCGTCGATGTCCGGCAGCATCACGTCGAGGACGACCACGTCGGGTCGGAAGTCCCGGGCGGCGAACAGCACGTCGCGCCCGCGGTGCACGGCCCGCACCTCCCAGCCGTCACCCGCGAACGCGAGTGCGACGGCGTCCGCGAGGGCGTGCTCGTCGTCGACGACGAGGGCGCGGACGGGCGAGCCGTCGGTGCGCTGCAGCGGTTGCCCGGTCACGCCCGCGAGCCTATCCGCCGCGCCCTCGTCGTCGATCACTTCGTGCTGCTCAGGTCGTAGACGGTCTGGCCGCCGACCGTCGTGGACTCGTAGTTCGCCGCGACCCACTCCTGGATGGCCGAGGCCGTGGACGAACCGCCGCCCATCCCGCCGCCACCGGAGCCGGAGGAGACGTAGTACCCGATGTCCCCGTCGGCGACGTACGCCTTGAACTGGGCGAGCGTCGGCGCCGGGTCGCTCGACCACCCGCCGATCGCCATCACGGCGGTGTCGGTGTCGAGTTCGAGCTGTGCGGCCGACTGCGAGCCGTTCACCGCGGCCGCCCACTTCGCGTCGGACGCCTCGAGGAGCTTCTGCAACGCCGACGAGGTCGTCGACCCGCCACCGCCCATGCCACCCCCGGTGCCGCTGGGAGCGCCGTCGGTCGAGCCCTCGGTGGTGCCACCGGCGGAGTCGCCGGGCGCCTCGCCGGTCATGCCCTCCGGCGGGGTCCCGCCTGGACCCTGCTGGGAGCCATCGTCGGAGGTGGAGCCGCCGCTCTCGGAACCGGAGGTCGACCCGCCGGGTCCACCCGCGCCTCCTGGCATGCCACCCGTGCCACCGCCGCCCATGCCGCCGGAGCTGCTGCCCGCCGGACCGACGCTCGGGATCGAACCGGAGTGCGCGACGGTCGTCGTGGCGAGGGCGTAGGCCGTGGTGCCGCTGAGCCCGAACAGGGTGCCGGCGAGGACGCCGATCGTGACGAGCCGGCGGAGCGACGGCACGCTGCCCATCACGACGAGCGCTGCCGACAGCAGGCCGCCGGCCAGCATCACCCAGCGGAGCCAGGGCAGCCACGTCGGGTTCTCGTTGAGCAGGCACCAGCCCCAGAAGGCCGTGACGCCGATCATGGCGGCCAGACCGATGCGGCCGGTGAAGCGCTCGCGGGCGTGCCAGAGCAGCGCGCCGCCGGTGCCCACGAGTCCGGCGATCGCCGGGGCCAGCGCGACCGTGTAGTACGGGTGGATCGTGCCGGACATGTACGAGAAGACGAGTCCGGTGACGAGCAGCCAGCCACCCCAGAGCACGAGTCCGGCGCGGGCCGGGTCGGCCAGGGGACGGCGGCCGACGACGACCAGGCCGACGATCAGCGCGATGAGTGCGGCGGGCAGGAGCCACGAGATCTCGAGGCCCATCTCGGACGAGAACAGCCGGTTCAGACCCGTCGAACCGCCGAACGAACCGCCCGCGGTGCCGCCGGTCATGCCGCCGCCTCCGCCGCCGTTGCCCGAGCCGCCGAAGATCCGACCGAGGCCGTTGTAGCCGAACACGAGGTCGAGCACGGTGTTGTTCGTCGAGCCGCCGATGTAGGGGCGGGACTCGGCGGGCCACAGCCACACGGCGACCACCCACCAGCCGGCGGCGACGACGAGGGACCCGGCGGCGACGAGCAGGCCGACGACGCGCCTGCCCCAGGTGGTGCGAGCGGCGAACAGGTAGACCAGGCCGAAGGCCGGCAGGACGAGCAGGCCCTGCAGCATCTTCGTCAGGAAGGCGAACCCGAGGGCGACCCCGGCGAGGGCGATCCACTTCCAGCTGCCCCTCGGGAGCGCCCGCACGGTGCAGTACGCGCCGGCGGTCATGAGGAGGACGAGCAGCGCGTCCGGGTTGTCGAACCGGAACATCAGCGCGGCGGCCGGGGTCGCCGCGACGACGAAGCCCGCGAGCAGCGCGCCGACGTTCGCCGTGGTGGCCCCGAGCCGGGCGAGCGTGCGGCGGACCGTGCCCCACACGAGCGCGACGGACCCGACGGCCATGAGGGCCTGGGGGAGCAGGAGGCTGAAGCTCGAGAAGCCGAACAGCCGGGCGGACAGCACCATCACCCACAGCGAGGCCGGGGGCTTGTCCACCGTGATGAAGTTCGACGAGTCGAGGGAGCCGAAGAAGAACGCCTCCCACGACTTCGTGCCGGCCTGCACGGCGGCGGCGTAGAAGCTGTTCGCGTACCCGGAGACGCTGAGGTCCCAGAGGTACACCACGGCGGTCACGGCGAGGAGCGCCCAGAACGCGGGCCGGAGCCAGCGGGCGTCCTCGCGCTCGCCGAGGAACAGGCGGGCGACGGGCTTGCGGCGCCGATCCCGCGCGTCGGTGCGCGCGGTCTCGCGTCGATCGGTCACGGGTATCGGGTACGTGGTCATGGCAGTGAGGATTCCGGGCGTTCCCCGACTGTCACCCTGCGTCGGCTATGCGCGCCCTAAGACGCGCGGCGCGCAGTTCACGCGTACCGCTGCGCCGCGCGCAAGGCCGCCCCCGTGTACGAGCCGCCGAACAGGAACACGTGCAGGAGCAGCGGCGCGAGCTGGTGCAGCTCGACCCGCTCCTGCCACCCGGCGGCGAGCGGGGACTCGGCGTCGTAGGCGGCGAGCACGGCCTCGAGCCGGGGGAGTCCGAAGAGCCCGAGGAGCGCCAGGTCCGTCTCGGCGTGCCCGCCGTGCGCGATGGGGTCGATGAGCACCGCTCCCGTGGGCGTCGTCCCGTCGACCGGGTCCGCGTCCGTCGGCCAGAGCACGTTGCCCGCCCAGAGGTCGCCGTGCAGCCTCGCCGGCCGGTCCCCGACGAGCTTCGGCTGCGGTGACCCGAGCGTCCCGTCCTGGACCCGGTCGGCGACCCGGTCGAACACGGCTGCCTGGGCGTGGTCGAACCCGCCGGCGTCGACGATGCGGCGCACGAAGTCGCGGATCCGGTACTCCGCGAAGAACTCGCCCCAGGTCGCCGGTGCGTCCGCCGCGGCGACGAACGGCGTGCGGGAGCGTCCCATCCGCAGGGGCGTGCCCGTCGGCCAGCCGGAGGGCGGCGCGCCCCAGTGCTCGGCGCCCGCGGCGTGGGTGTGCGCCAGGGACCGCCCGAACCGCTCGGCCTGCCGTGTCGACGGCGAACCGTCCGGGATCAGCTCGAGGTCGAGGACCGTCGGGCGGGGTCGACCGAGCACGCGGGCGATCCGGGTGCCGCCGTCGGGTTCGGCCTCGGCGAGCCAGTCCAGACCGGCTGCCTCGGCGGCGGCCTCGTCGGAGGAGGCGAAGGTCTTCACGTGCGTCTCGGCCATCGCCCCATCCTGCCGGTGTCGCCTCCGCACCGGGTCAGACCGCGTCGACGAGCGCCCTCGCCAGCGGGTGCCACTCGCGGGACGTCGGTCCGCTCAGCACGAGCGTCCGTGAGAGCCGCCGGGCCATCGGCACCATGACGAGGTCCGGCGGCAGCATCACCCGCCCGAGCGTCGGCACGATGGACACGCCCTCGCCCCGCTCGATCATCCCGAACATGGTGCTCATCTCCCGCACCCGGTGGGCGTACCGGAACGGCTGCCCGTCGAGTTCGTGCAGCCGCTGGATCTGGTGCTCGCACCCGCCACCGCCCGCGACGAGCCCGTCCTCGTGCAGGTCGTCGAGCGTCAGCGCGGGGAGGTCGGCGAGCGGGTGGTCGCGGCGGACCACCGCGGCCATCTCGTCCTGCGCGACGACCACACCGCCCGGTGGCACCGGCGTCGGGTCGACGAGCACGGCGGCGTCGACCGTGCCGGCCTCGAGCCACTCGGGCATCTCGTCGTCGTCTCCCTCGTAGACCTGCACGTCGACGTCCGGCAGCGTCACCGCCCACAGCTCGCGGAGCCGCGGCAGCAGGCCCTGGCAGACGGTGGGGACGGCGGCGAGGCGCACGGTGCCGCGCGCCGTGGCGGGCCGGACCACTGCCTCCAGGGCCTCGACGGAGGCGAGCACGCTGCGGGCGTGGGCCAGCAGACGGTCGCCGAGGGGCGTCGTGACCGCGGCTGCCCCGCGCCGGACCACCGGACCGCCCACCTCGCGCTCGAGTCCTGCGAGGGCGTGCGACACGGCGGACTGCCCGACGCCGAGCACGGACGCCGCGCCCGTGAAGGAGCCGGCGTCGACGGTGGCGACGAACGCGCGCAGCTGGGGCACCGAGACGGTCATGCGTCTTCCTCATCCGTTCATGAGCGACATGCGTTTGCCGCATGCGCCGAGGATGTCGACACTAGGCGACATGAACGCGGTCCTCTACCTCCTCGTGGCACTGACCTGGGGCTCGAGCTTCCTGTTCGCGAAGATCGGGCTCGACGGGCTCGCACCGCAGCAGGTCGCCACGGTGCGCACGGTCCTCGGCGCGCTCACGCTCGTCGCGGTCCTGCTCGCGACCCGCCGGCGCTGGCCGCGGGAGCCACGGGTCTGGGGACACCTGCTCGTGGTGTCGGTGTTCCTCAACGCGGTGCCGTCGTCGCTCATGGCGTGGGCGGAGCAGACCGTGCCGTCCGGTCTCGCGAGCATCTACAACGCGACGACGCCGATCATGACGTTGGCGGCCCTCGCGGTGCTCGTGCCGTCCGAGCGGCTCCGCGGACGGCAGGTCGTGGGCATCGTGCTCGGGATCGTCGGCGTCCTGGTGCTGGTCGGTCCGTGGAACGTCATCGGGGACCCGGAGGTCCTGGCGAGCGTGCCGGGACAGGTCGCGCTGCTCGGGATGACCGCGTGCTACGGCATCGGCCTCGCGTACCTGCGGCGGGTGGCGGTCGGCAGCGCGTACGACCCGGTCACGCTCGCGACGGTGCAGCTGACGCTGGCCTCCGGACTGCTCCTGCTGGTCGCGCCCGTCATCGCCACGGGTCCGGTACGGCTGGACTGGAGGATCGTGGGGGCGATGGTCGCGCTCGGTTGCGTGGGCACGGGGCTGGCCTACGCCTGGAACACGCGGCTGGTGCAGGCGTGGGGAGCGGGTCGCGCCTCGACGGTCACCTACCTGACGCCGGTCGTCGGGGTGGTGCTCGGCGTGCTGGTCCTCGGCGAGCACGTCCGGTGGAACGAGCCGGTCGGGGGACTCGTGGTGCTGCTCGGCATCGCGCTGGCGTCGGGCGTGGTGGGCCGGCGGCGTCTGGGCGTGCGGGCTCCCGCCTGAACGGGGGCCGGATCCGGAAGCGACCGCGGCCGTAGGATCGGGCCGAGAAGTCGTCCACGGAGTCGTCGACGGAGACGGAGACCGGTCATGACCGCCACCCACCACACCAGCGCCACCGCCTCGGTCGCAGCGATCCTCGCCGAGTCCGCAGCGCGGTACCCGGACGACGTCGCCGTCATCGTCGGCGACCGGCACACCACCTACGCCGAGCTCTGGAGCCAGACGCTCGCGTACGCCGGAGCGCTGCGGGCCCGCGGCGTGGGACCGGGCGACCGTGTGGCGATGCTCGTCCCGAACGTCGAGGACTTCCCGCGGGTCTACTACGCGACCCTCGCGCTCGGCGCCGTGGCGGTCCCCGTGCACGCGCTGCTCAAGCGACGCGAGATCGAGTACGTCCTGCGCGACAGCGGCGCCTCGCTGCTCGTCTGCGCCGCACCGCTGCTCGGCGAGGGCGCGGCCGGTGCCGAGCTCGCCGAGGTCGACGTGGTGACGGTGCTCGCCCCGGCCGACTCCCCGGACCGACTCGAAGCGCTCGCGCAGCAGGCGGAACCGCTCGACACCTACGTCCCCCGGCACCCGTTCGACACCGCGACGATCCTCTACACGAGCGGCACCACCGGCAAGCCCAAGGGTGCGGAGGGGTCGCACTTCTCGCTGCTCGAACAGGTCAACACGAACCTGATGACGACGTTCGACATGCACCGCGGGGACGTCCTGCTCGGCGCCCTGCCGCTGTTCCACACCTTCGGACAGACCTGCACGATGAACACCGGCTTCCGGGTCGGCGCGACGATCGTCATGCTGCCGAAGTTCGACGGCGACACGGCGCTCGCCGCGATGGTCGAGCACGGGTGCGGCATCTTCATGGGCGTCCCGACGATGTACATGGCGCTGCTCGACGCGGCGACCCGTTCCGACGCCCGTCCGACGCTGCGGTACGCGATCTCCGGCGGCGCCTCGCTGCCCCTGGCGGTCCTCGAGCGGTTCCAGGACGTCTACGACGCGCCGATCCACGAGGGCTACGGCCTCACCGAGACCTCGCCGGTCGCGACCTTCAACCACGTCGGACGGCCGCCGCGCCCCGGCACGATCGGCACCCCGGTGTGGGGCGTCGACGTCGAGATCGCCGACCCGGAGCAGCACGACGCGATCGTGATGCTGCCCCACGGCGAGATCGGCGAGCTCGTCATCCGCGGGCACAACCTCATGAACGGGTACCTCGACCGTCCCGAGGACACCGCGGCCGCGATCGTCGACGGGTGGTTCCGGACGGGCGACCTCGGGACGAAGGACGACGACGGCTACCTGACGATCGTCGACCGGACGAAGGACATGATCATCCGCAACGGCTACAACGTGTACCCGCGGCAGGTGGAGGAGGTCCTCGCGACCCACCCCGACGTCACGATGGCCGCGGTGTTCGGTGTGCCGCACGAGCTGCACGGGCAGGAGATCGAGGCCGCCGTGGTGCTCCGTGCCGAGGCGACGGCGACCCCGCAGGAGCTGATCGACTTCGTCGCCGCCGAGATCGCCGCCTACAAGTACCCCCGGGCGGTGCACGTCCTCGACGCGCTGCCCCTCGGCCCGAGCGGCAAGGTGCTCAAGCGCGAGCTCGTCGACCGGTTCGGCGCGGAGGTCCCGGCGGCCGGGTGACGTGGACGTGGACACCGTCATGCGGTCACCATCGCCGTCCGAACTCACTCGGGGCCTGGCGGCGCTGCGGTCGTGGCAGCGCGACGACGCACTCGTGCAGCTCCACCCCGGCGACCTCGGGTGGGCGTGGCGCCAGGGGGCGGACGCGGTCGCGCGTGCGGTGCGCATCTGGGAGGTCGACGGGCAGATCGTCGCCTTCGGCTTCCTCGACGGACCGACCACGCTCCGCATGACCGTGGCCCCCGAGCGCTGGACGGACCCGGACCTCGCGCGCGCCCTGGCGGCCGACGCCTCCGACCCCGGCACCGGCGTGCTCCCGAGCGGCCCCGCGTCGATCGAGGTACCGGACGGCACCGCCCTGCGCGGAGCGCTGCACGCTGCGGGATGGGGCGCCGGCGAGTCCTGGACGCCGCTGTCCCTCGACCTGGCCGCGCCGATCGGAGTACGCGGGTCGTCGCTGCACGTCGAGATCGTGCACGGCGCGGACACGTCCGACTTCACGGCGGTCCACCGCTCGGCCTGGGACAACGGGTCGTTCACCGATGAGCGCTGGAGGGCGATGTCCGCCGGTGCACCGTTCGCGGAGGCTCGCTGTCTGCTCGGCAGGGACGACGCCGGAGAACCGGTCGCCGGGATCACGGTCTGGTCGGCCGGTCGCGGCCGTCCCGGACTCATCGAGCCGCTCGGCGTCCACGCCGCCCACCGCGGTGCGGGACACGGGACCGCGATCTGCGTCGCCGGTGCGGCACTGCTCCGCGAGACGGGAGCGTCGACCGCGTGGGTCTGCACCCCGAGCGACCTCGACAGCGCCGTCGCGACCTACCGGGCGGCCGGCTTCACGAAGCTCCCGGAACGGCTCGACTGCGTCCGGCAGGCCTGAGGCGAGTGACTCGGCGGGTGCCGGACGTACGCTGGCACCTGTGACCCGGCCACGCCGACCCTCGACCGCACGGTTGCTGTTCGCGTCGTCGCACCCGGGGCCCACCGTCACCGTGACCGTGCTCGCGACGGTGATCGCCGTGGCGGTCGGGCACGCGTGGTGGACGGTCGTGCTCGTCGCCCTGACCGTCGTCGCCGGGCAGCTCTCGATCGGGCTCGCGAACGACTGGATCGACGCCGATCGCGACCGTGCCGTCGGCAGGTCGGACAAGCCCGTGGCGCAGGGGTCGATCGCCGTCGGCACGGTCCGTCGCGCGGCCTTCGGTACCGCCCTGGCGTCCGTCGTCCTGTCGGTGTTGCTCGGGCCGGTCGCCGCCGTCGCGCACCTCGTGCTCGTGGCCGCGGGGTGGGCGTACGACGCGGGGCTCAAGCGCACGGTCTGGTCCGTCGTGCCGTTCGTGGTCGCGTTCGGGCTGCTCCCGGTCGTGGCGGTCTCGGCCGGGCCGGACGGCGACTGGCCGGCGTGGTGGGCGATCGCGACGGGGGCCGTGTTCGGCGTCGCGATCCACTGCACGAACGTGTTGCCGGACCTGGTCGACGACGCGGCCACCGGGGTCCGGGGGTTCCCGCACCGGCTCGGGCTCCGGGGCGCGGGCGTCACGGCGTTCGGGTCGCTCGTCGTGGCGGCGCTGCTCGTGCTCGGTGGTCAGGTGCTCGGGGACGATCCGGTCCGCGGCGTGGGGGTGGTGCTCGCGGTGCTCGGGACCGTGGTGGTCGTCGCGCTCGCCGGGGTCGGGGCGCGGCTCGTGCTGGCCGGGCGGGCATCGCGGGTGCTGTTCCGGCTCGTCATCGCGTCGTCACTCGTGCTCGTCGTCGAGCTCGGCCTCGCCGGCGCCCGCCTGGTCGCCTGACCCGCCGCCCGCGCGACCCGTCATGCCCACCGCATCGCGTACACACCGGCCAGCGCATCCGCGGTCGGGAGGGACAGGGCCGTCCGGAGCAGCGCCTCCCGTCCGGCCGCCCCCACCCTGCCGAGCGGACGGCCGAACGGACGTCCGAGCGCCATGTTCACCTCCGCCTGCCGCGCCGCCCGCCGCGCGACCGCCTGCCGCCGCCGCGCGTACTCCGGCCACGGGCCGGCGCTGCCCGAGGCGACCGCCTCCGCGAGGAGCGGCGCGAGCTCGGCCGCGTCGAGCCACCCGAGGTTCATGCCCTGCCCGCCGATCGGGCTGATCTCGTGCGCCGCGTCCCCGGCGAGGACGACACGGCCGACGCCGACCCGCTCGGCCTCCCGGCGTCGGACACCGAACCCGCTGCGCATGCTGCAGGACGTCGGGTCCGGCCGGACACCGGTGCGTGCCGCCACGATCGCCGCGAGGTCCGCCGCACTCGGCGACGGATCGTCCGAGGATGCCAGGAGCACGACGTACCGACGACGGTCGCCGGGCAACGGGAAGGACTCGACCACGCCGGCCGGTCCGACGTCGACGAGCGCGTCCGTCCGGGCAGCGGGGTCCTCGACGTCGGCGAAGTCCCCCATCGCGTAGCGGTCCGGGTAGTCGCGACCGGTGGTGGCGATGCCGAGCAGGTCCCGCACGGTGCTCCGCGAGCCGTCCGCCCCGATGACGAACCGGGCACGCACGGCCACCGCGCCGTCGGGGCCGGTCCCGACCGCGTCGACGTGGTCCGGGTGCCGCTCGAGCGCCGAGAGCACCGTGCCGGTCCGGAGCGCGTCCGGCGCCGCCGCGGCGAGCCGTTCCCGCAGCAGGGCCTCGGTCCGGTGCTGGTCGAGCGTCGCGACGTACGGGTGCGTGGCCGACGCGTGGTCGAACGTCAGGGCGCCGAGCTCCCGGCCACGGCTGCGCGCGACACCGCGGCGGACCCGGACGGCCTCCGCGAGGACCGGCCCGTCCAGCCCGATCGCCGCGAACGCGTCGAGGGACGGCGGGTGGATCCCGATCGCGCGAGAGCCCGTCGGCACACCCTCGCGCCGTTCCCACACCACGACCTCGAGCCCGCGGGCCGCGAGGAGCGCCGCGGCGAAGAGGCCGACGGGCCCACCGCCGACGACGAGGACGTCGACGCGCTCCGTGGTCACGGCCCGAGCCTACGGACGGTCGACGCAGCGCCCACCCAGCCGATCGGCGCCCCGGGGTCATCCGCTCGACCGAAGCGCTCCACCGGGGCCGTCCGCGATGCTGGGGTCGTGCCCTTCACCGTCAGCCACGCGGTCGTCGCCCTGGCCGCCCGCCGCACCCCGCTGCCCGTCGCGGCGGTCGCCGTCGGAGCCATGGCGCCGGACGCCGTCCTGTTCGCGCCGTTCCTGCCGCCCTACGTCGTGGCGCACTCGTGGGTGGGCGTCGTGACGATCGACCTGGTGGTCGCGTTGGTCGTCCTCCTGGCCTGGTGGTACCTGGTGCGGCCGGCGTGGGCGGAGGCGGTGCCCGGCGTCCGCGAGCGGCTGCCGGCGAGCTGGTCGTCCCCTCCGCGTGCCGGGGACCGGCCGGTCCGCCGGGCGGTCGCGGTCGTCGTCGCCTGTCTCGTCGGGAGCGTGACGCACGTCGTGTGGGACGCGTTCTCGCACGAGGCCGGGTGGGCGGTGCAGGCGATCCCGTTCCTCCGCGAGGGCCCGGCGGCCTACCCGGTCTGGGCCGGCGTGCAGGACGGTTCGAGCGTGCTCGGGTTGCTCGGGCTCGTCGTCGCGGCCGTGGTGTGGTGGCGACGGAGCACGCCGCGTCGGATGCCGCCGGTCGCTCGGTGGGAGGCCGCGGTCGTGGTGGCCGCGGGCGCGATCGTCGTCCTTGCCGTGCTCGGGATCGCCGGTCGGGTGCTCCTCGGCGGCGGTGGCGTCGCCGGGATCGTCACCGAGCTCGCCTTCCGGTTGCCGGTGGTCGTCGCGCTGGTGCTCGTGGTCGGCGCCGTCGGACTGCTGGTCGGACGCAGCCGTCGCACCCGCTGACGCGGACCCCGGAGGCGCGGTGCAGCCGCAGTCGGTCGTGTCGCGTCCGGCAGACCGCGGGTCGGGAGGCGCGGTGCACGCGCCGTCGGTCGTGTCGCCTCCGGCAGACCGTGGGTCGGGAGGCGCGGTACGGGGCCGACCCGCGCCTCCCGTCCGTCAGGCGGTCGCGTCCGCCGTCTCGCGCGCGGACCGGTCCGCGGCGACCAGTCGCCGGGCCTCACGGAACCGTTTCCGCAGCCGCTCGACCGGCACCTCGACCGCGTAGGCCGCCCCGACCGCGACCAGCAGCGCCGCCCCCACGAGCCACACCGTGCCCCACGCCCCGATCGCGAACGTGCCGAGCAGCGCGATGACCACGGGGTGCCAGAGGTACGCCGAGTACGACACGCGACGACCGAACCACGACACGGGCGTCCACGCGAGCGCGGCCGACAGCGGGGACCGCACCGACACCAGGCCACCGATGAGCAGCGCGGAGATCAGCCCGGTCACCGGGAGCACGACACCGAACGACCAGGCGTGCTGCGTCCAGTCGTCGTCGATCCAGAACTGCACCGCGCCGAGCAGTCCGATGCCGAGCCAGGTGCCGACGTGCCCGGCGATCCCGGAGGCCCACGTCCGGAAGCGCTCGTCGTCGAGGAGCAGTGCGAGCAGGCACCCGGTCGCCAGCGGCACGACGCCGAGCACGGGGGAGAAGTACACGTCCGGGGTCGCGCCGCTGTTCGGCGTCCGGTAGCTCAGCCACGACGCCGCTGCGGCGCCGACGATCACGACGCCGAGCCCGGTCATCAGCCAGCGCCGACGCGACCGCAGTGCGAACAGGAGCACGAGGACGGGCGGCCAGACGAGGTAGAACTGCTCCTCCATCGACAGGCTCCACGTGTGCGCGAAGACGCCCTGCGTGGTGTCCCAGTACGAGCGGAAGAGGTTGCCGGTGTAGCTCAGCGCGATGAACGCCGCCTCGCCGGGGGAGAACGAGGCGCCCTTGTAGTCGCCGACCCAGTTCCACAGCGCGAGGCCGACGATGACGAGCGCGAGCAGTGCCGGGTAGAGGCGGAGGAGCCGCTTCGTCCAGAACGAGCCGAGCCGGATGCGCCCGGTGCGGCGGTGCTCGCCGAGGAGCAGCGTCGAGATGAGGAACCCGGAGAGCACGAAGAACACCGTCACGCCGATGAACCCGCCCTCGAACTGCGGCACGTGCAGGTGGTAGAGGATCACGATGAGGATCGCGACCGTCCGGAGCCCGTCGAGCGCCGGAGCACGGTTCGTGAGCGGCGGCGGGGGCGTCGGTCGTTCGTGCCTGCCGTCGGTGTCGGCCGGTGCGGATGTCGTACGGGTCCGCTCCGGCGAGGTCGTGGTGATGGCCACGGACGCCTCCTGCGCGATGCTGTCGATGGGGTCACGGGCCGTCGGGCCGTGACCGGATCGTTACATGATGCTCGCGGAAGGTAAGAGCCGTCTCAACGACCGGGGTGCACCAGGGTCGTCAGGGCGTCGAGTCGTTCGTGGGCGATCGTGGCGAACGGGCGGTCCTCGTCGTCGGCGATCCACTGCGCGAACGACAGGTGGAACACGGTGACGGCGGTCTCGGCGGCGATGGTCGCGGCGGGCTCCGGGACGCCGCGGTCGCGCAGGACCTCACCCAGTCGGACCTTCAGGGTCGCGAGCTTGCCGAGCTCCCGTTCGCCGAGTGCGGGGTTGCCGTCGATGATGCCCTGGCGTGCGCGCGACCACGGGCGGCGCTCGTCGGGGAAGAACGCGCCGCTGGCGTCGAGCGCGAGCCGGACGAGGTCGAAGGGCGGGGTGCCGGCCGGTGCCGCCTCGATCGGGGTGGTGAACATGCCGAGGAAGTCGTCCTGCCCGGCGAACAGCACTTCGCGCTTGTCGGCGAAGTGTCGGAAGAAGGTGCGCTCGGTGACCTCGGCCGCGGCGGCGATCTCGGCGACCGTCGTCTCGTCGTACCCCTGCTCCGCGAAGAGCTGCAGGGCAGTGGCCTGCAGTCGCTCACGGGTCCCGGGTTGCCATCTCGCCATGTCCGCAGTCTACTGATGACAGCGACTGACATCGAGTGCTACGGTGATGTCAGTTCATGACATCACCGCCGTGGACACCTGCGAAGGGAAAGCACATGCACGTGTTCGTCACCGGGGCCTCCGGATGGATCGGCTCCCACACCGTCGACGAGCTCCTCGCCGCCGGACACACCGTCACCGGCCTCGCCCGCTCCGACTCGTCGGCCGCCGCGCTCGAGGCGAAGGGCGTCGCCGTCGTCCGCGGTGACCTCGACGACCTCGACGCCATCCGCCGCGGGGCCGCCGCGTCCGAGGGGGTCCTGCACCTCGCGAACAAGCACGACTGGGCGAACCCGGCCGCCACGAACGCGAGCGAACGCGCCGCGGTCGAGACCATCGGCGAGGCGCTCGTCGGCACCGACCGGCCGTTCGTCGTCGCCTCGGGCGTCGCCGGACTCGCACAGGGGCGGCCCTCGACCGAGGCGGACCCCAACCCGTTCGTCGGCCCGGACAGCATGCGCGGCGGCAGCGAGAACCGCGGGTTCGACTTCGTCGAGCAGGGCGTGCGGACCATCGCGGCCCGCTTCAGCCCGACCACGCACGGCACCGGCGACCACGGGTTCATCGCCGCGATCGTCGCCGCCGCCCAGGAGCGGGGTGAGTCCGGCTACATCGGCGACGGCACGAACAGCTGGGCGGCCGTACACGTCACGGACGCCGCTCGGCTCGTCCGGCTCGGCCTCGAGCACGCACCCGCGGGCACGAAGCTGCACGCCGTCGCCGAGACCGCGATCCCGACCCGGGCGATCGCCGAGGCCATCGGCGACGCCCTCGGGCTGCCGGTGACCTCGATCGATCCGCAGGACGCGCTGTCGCACTTCGGGTTCATCGGGCAGTTCTTCGGCATGGAGATGTCGGCGACGTCCGAGGCCACGCGCGAGCTCCTCGGCTGGGAGCCCACCGGGCCGGGGCTGCTCGAGGACATCGCCGCCGGCGCCTACTCCGACGTGCGGGTGGCGTAGCGCGACCCACCGACGGCCTGGAGGCGCGTGGTGGCCCCGCCCCGCGCCTCCAGGCCGTCGCCGGTCCGGACCACCGCGCCCTTGGTGAGCAGAAATGGTCGGGTCCCGTCTCCGGACCCGACCATTCCTGCTCACCAAGTGCGCGCCCGCGGGGCGCGCGGCGCCCGCGCGCGCCTACTCCGCCTTCTGCATCTGCCAGGGCTCGGGCTCGCGGTCGCCGTTCGGCCGCACGGGCCGGACGTCGCCGACGATCGGGATCGCCCGCTTCCGCATGAACCAGAGGTACCGCACGAAGAAGTGCGACAGCGTCGACAGCCGGTTGCCGTTGCCGAGCAGCGACGCGATGTGCACGGCCACCCACGCCGCCCAGGCCACGGGCCCGACCATCGTGATGCCCCCACGGAGCTGGGCCACCGCGGCGTTCGTGCCGATCGTCGCCATCGTGCCCTTGTCGAAGTACTTGAAGTGCTCGGTCGGCTTGCCCGCCATGAGCCGCACGATCTGCCGCGCCGAGTGCCGTCCGCCCTGCAGTGCCGGCTGGGCGAGCTGCGCGAGGGCGTCGTCCTGCGCGGCGATGTCACCGGCGGAGAAGATCCGCTCGACGCCCTTCACGCTGAGGTCGTCGTTCACCTGGATGCGTCCACCGTGGGTCTGCGGCATGCCCCAGCCGGAGACCTCCTTGTGCGCGGCCACACCGGTCGCCCAGATGACCTGCGACGCCGGGATGAACTCGCCCTCGGCCGTCATCACACCGTCGGGCTTGACCTCGGAGACGCCGGTGTTGAGGCGCAGGACCACGCCGCGCTTGCGGAGGACCTTGGCCGCGTACCGACGCAGCCGCGGGGCGAACGGCTTGAGGAGCTCGCCGCTGCGGTGCACGAGGGTGATCGAGATGTTGCCCCGCTCGATCTCCGGGTACGCGCCGACGAGGGCCTGGTCGCGGAGCTCGGCGAGCGCACCGGCCATCTCCACGCCGGTCGCGCCACCGCCCACGATGACGATCTTGATCTCGTCGGGGCCCTGGTTGGCGGCGGCTTCCTCGAGGCGGGTGAACAGCTCGTCGCGGATGCGGAGCGCCTGCGAGCGGGAGTACATCGAGTACGCGTACTCGTACGCGCCGGGCGTGCCGAAGTAGCTCGTGTTCACGCCGTTCGCGAGGATCAGCCAGTCGTAGTGCAGGTGCTCGCCGTCGGACATCTCGGCGACCCGCTCGACCGGGTCGATGCCGGTCAGCAGCCCGTGCCGGAACTCGGCGTTGCTCTGCTTCGCGCGGAGGCTCCGGAGGAAGTACGTCACGTCGCCGGCGTTCAGCCCACCGGTCGCCACCTGGTACATGAGCGGCTGGAACATGTTGTAGACGTGGCGGTCGACCAGGGTGACCCGCACCGGTGCGTCGGCGAGCTCGCGCATGGCCGCGACACCGGCGAATCCACCGCCGACGATGACGACGTGCGGGCGGGTGTCCTGGGGCATGCTGACTCCGGCTTCCTCGGATGGTGAGATGGTCACCACCGAGGGTACGCGCGGTTCGGACAGTCGTTCGACGGCCTGGAGGCGCTGCGCGCCTCCGTCAGGCGTCGCGCCGCGCGTAGGTGCTCACGACGTTGCCCTTGCTCGTCACGGTGCTGTCGACCAAGCGCAGGCGCGTGGGCGGGTCGGTCGGCTCGAAGAGCCTGCGGCCCGAGCCGGCGATCGCCGGGTGCACCATCAGCTGCAGTTCGTCGAGGACTCCTGCGAACAACAGGCTGCGCACGAGCGTGACACTGCCGCACACCGCGATGTCGGCGCCGTCCCGCTGCTGCAGCCCGCGGACGAACTCGAGGACGTCGCCCGTGATCCGGGTGCTGTTCTCCCACGCCAGGTCGTCGCCGAGCGTGGTGGACGCCACGTGCTTCTCGATCGGGTTGATCCACTGGCCGAAGGGGTCGTCGGGG